>JBAYNQ010000020.1:0-10773 GCA_041678705.1 Candidatus Omnitrophota bacterium | reverse complement strand
TTCTTCAGTAGTTGATGACAATACTCTCTTAGACCATGCCATATATTCAAAACCATCCGGTTGTTGTTCTTCTTCAACCTGCCCTACGGCTTCCCCTTTTATTGTTTCTCGAATAGTGCTCCAATTTAGGTCAGATTTCCTTCTTTCTACCTCGGGCTTCTGCGCTTTAACAGCTTTGCTTATCAGCCAAATAGCCGTAACGGCCGCTAAAATAACTAAGGCCAATTTTGCCCACAAGGGCATTGTGACTGCGGCCGCCGGTTTTGCCGCCCCCATTAGAAACGGCATAATCCCTGCCAAAATCAACGCCGGCAACTTGTGACTTGTGACTTGTGACTCATGAGCTATGTTCCTGCCACGGACCCTCTCGCTACGTGTGACGTGTAACGTGCCTATGCCCGTTAGGGTATGACGTGTGACGTTATTAGCTGAGGTTAATACTTCTGATGTGATAGACTGGAGCGCTTGAGTAACAGGCTTCAACTGACTTCCTAATGCTTCCGGCTTGAGCTTCATCAAGAAGCTTAAAGCTCGTCCTTGCTTGCTGCCTGACATCGCCATAGGAGCTGATAAGGTAGTTCTCAATTTTGCCCCTACTGTCTCTGGCTGATGCGAAAATTGTGCCGTCAGCCGTTCCAACCACGAAATGAGTGAATTGAATTCGGTTTGCGGTTGGCGGTTTTCGGTTTGCGGTTGTGCGTTCCATTTTGCACCTCCAATGAGCGCACGGTTTATGGAGCTTAAACGCTCATAAGCCGTATGCGCGAATTGGACCCCGAACCGAACTTGTTCTGGTTCGAGGTCAATGTTATTATTAGCCACGAATACCCTTATTAATCTGTGTAATTTTTCTCTAATCGGCGTAATATCTATTAAAGTTGCACTGGAGGCCCCCTTGGGGGTTTGGGGGGAGGCGTGGGAGCCTCCTGCAACTTTATTTCGTATGCCGTATTTCGTATTTCGTATTTCGTTAGGTAAGGAAAGGACTGAAGAAGCCGCTCTACTATAGAATCCTGCCACGGACGAAGCCATAGCGAGCGGCATTATATTTATTCGTGAAATTTTGCGTGAAATTTGTGAAGATTTACGTCCTATATATACAGGTAAGGAGCGAATTGAAGACAAAATTTTTGCAGACGTATGACGTAATACAGGCGGAGCAAGGCTGTTGGAATTATAATAAGAAGACGAATCTCTTGCTTTTGCAAGATTAGTTAATATCTTAAAAAGCTTTACTATTCTCTTCGGCAGAATTATCTTTTTGCTTGCCGAAGCGCCACCATTACCTGAACCTTTGCCGTTTCCAGAACCGTTTCCGCTGCCCGGAGCTTTCGAGTTATCAGACATACCGCTAGCGCTTCCGGACGCAGTCTTCGCACTTCTAAAACCGGCATTTTCGCCTGATTTTCCCTGTAAAGAGCTTATTTTTCTTCTAATTTGACCAATTTTACGGCCAATAGTTGCAAAATCAGCTTTGATTTTACCCTCTGTTGCCTTGATCCATCGCTGCGCAAAGGTAATCGCGCGACGGACCAACCCGACGCCCGGCGAACCTGGGCCATTTATATAATCAAAACCTGATAGTTTATTGGATACTGTTGACGATGAATCATAAGTCGTTATCCACAGAGGTTCACCTACCGGAGCTGTGTAAGCATCGGCAACAGTAAGCATTCCCTTCACACCTTTATAAAACGTATTTGCTGCTCCCAATATTAAGGTTGTCATTGGTTTCGGTCCGCCTAAAGGAACGCTTTGCGGTAACGGCAATGTTATGGGCCTAGTTAAAGGCGGCAAAGCAAAAGGCATATTTGTATCATATATGGATTTTTCCGGTCCTAAAGGTATTGCTGATGCGGCGGTTGAAGAGCCTACAGGACTTTGGACAGCCTGACCTTTTATGCCCAAGGCCTCATCCACATTCATACCTAAAGTCTGGGCTGTTTCTGCCGCCTTATCCATATTTTTCTTTGCCACATCTAAAGGCAAGGCTCCTTTTTCACCTCTCTGGGAAGCTATATAGTCGGAATAGGCTTTTTTTAGTGATTGCTTTGCTGACACTCGCTCAGCGCTTTCTGCCATATTATGAACTGTATCGGCAACACTGGAACTAGCAACATCAACCGCACCAACTCTGGATAAAGCCTCAACTAAACCGTGCTCTAACTCTGTCAAACCGGCATCTTGAGCTAAATAGACAGTATATGAACCATCACTGTTGGCCAAAGTAATCTCTTTATCGCCGCGAGAAGTAAGTTGTTTGGCACTCAATCTCACAACCTTTACCGGAGCAATTGCTTCAAACTTATTAGCCCTCTCCTGCATATATATAGGTAAGGGGATTTCTTCAGATTCTACAATCACCTGTTTGGCTTCATCAATATCTTCTTGGGCCATTCTTCCTTTCTGCCCGGCACCAGCGGCAAATGGATCATCATCGGACAAAGTTGTTGTATGAGAGTCTCTCTTTGGGCCAGTTTCAGGCAATCTTTCTGACGGCTGAGAAGCCGCTCTTTCTGCTAAAACTCTCTCTACTAAAGCCTCAAAGGAATCCGGGGATACTTCTTCAACAAGTTTATCGTCTAAATCGGTTACTTTAGACAGGAGCTCTCTGAACTTATCTAAAATTCGACCCTCAACCTCCACACCTTTATTTTTAGCTTCACCGAAAACAGACTTTAATTCCTTATGCAAATCTAAATCGGGGTAACCTGCTGAATCTTGCCGTTGGCGCTCAATATCATCTAATACTTCCTCAATATATTCAATCCAATAGACGCTCTCCTCTCTTTCACTACCTGTCAAATTGTCCTCTTGTGCTTTTTTATTTCTTATCTTCTCAGCAACCTCAGAAAATTCCTCGGCATCACTGTCAATGAATTCATCCAGCGTAAATTCACCTAAAGCGGCCTCTCCCTGGCGTAATAATTTGCCTAAACCGGCAACTTTGGCGATGAAATCTTTTTCTGCCATATCCCGAGTTTGAAAAACTTGTGGCAAATCTTCTTCTTCGCCCAGAACTTTGAATTCGCGTAGAATTTCTGTCCTGGCCGCAGCGCTGTCCCTAAATGTATCATTTCCTTCTATAGCTATGCCAAACCAGCGCATAAGTGAATTTAATTCGGCTAAATTACTTCGGTACGCGTTATCAGATAAACTCTGACGGATATCCGTTATTCTTTTCTCGGATTGTTTGATAGATTTTTGTATATCCGAAATTTTTTGTTTCAGCTCTTTTTCTCTTGTAGCCCGCTCAAGTTGTTCATCAGCCGCCTCAGAGCCGTAAAACGCATCTATAGTTACAGGCTCTATCGCTTTTTCTGCCAGTCGCTTTTCTATATTTTTCTGTTCTATTTCTAAAAGCTGTCTGGTAGCATTCCAAGCCCCGCTCTCTAAACCCTCTTCTCTTAAGCTCTGCCTTGCTCTGGTATAAATACTTAATTCTGCCTCCAGCCAATCTTTATCCTGCAGAGATATATCCGCTCTTAATGCTCTCCCAACTTCTTCTATTCGCCAATCCAGCCAAGCTTCCGTACTAAAAACTCTAATATTATTTGCTTTTTTATCTTCGCCTCTATGCAATTTCAATCCTGCATCTGTATCCTCAATAAATTTAACATCCATAGCTCGTTGGAAATTGGCTAATTCTTTCTTAATATCTTCAAGGCTCTTATCTTTCCATTGATTAAGAAATTCTATGTCCTCGCCGGCTTTCTGAGTTTCATCATCTAAAGCGCTTCTAACCGCCGGCAGATAAATATCCCTTATAAAACTATCTTTTTCTTTGTGGGCTTTTCCTATAAGCTTTTCTATATTCTCTTGGGCTTCTGCTAAAGCTTCTTCTCTTTCTTTCAGCAGTTCAGCCACGCTATCAGAAACAGCCTGTTCATGTTCATCGTTGTTGCTGCGATTAGGGTTATAATCCGTCAGCTTCTTAACCTTTTGATTACGTAATTTGCCTGAAAGAGTGTCTTTTGATTTTTGCTTGACTTCCTCTAAGGAAAAATGTAGTAATCCTTTCGGTAAACTTAACCGCCCATCATCCTTAAACCCCTGCTTATAAGCGCTTTCTAATTTCCTTACCCAATTAATCTGTTCGTTTAGTTCGCTCTCAGTGACAGAAGGATTAATAAGTTCAAGAATCCGCATTACTTCATTTTTCTTTTCTCCACCCAGCAAAGCCTCTAATTCGTCTATGGTTTCTATATCCATTGACGGCATTTCCGAAACGCCTTTGCCGTAATTATCTTTAGCATAAGCCATCTTGATTTCATTTATGGCTTCGCCATTAGCACCGGCACTGCGATAACCGTTAAGACTTGAATTAACATACATAAGGCTTTCTAAAAAAGTTTCCGAGTCAGTTCCATTTAATATAACATCCGAATAGGCACGTAATTCTTTTTGCTTGCTGCTTACCTGTAAACCATTATCTAAAGCATGTCTTGTCTCATGGCGCAATACTGACATTGTTAATAATTTTTCTACCTCTTTTTGTGTAACCCTACCTTCATCTCCATTGAGCTTGCGCCATTGTCCGGCATATTCGCTATTTTTTTCTTCATTCAAAAATGCGGCAATATTGCCAGCTGTTTCCTTTATCATCTCAATAAAGATGCTTATTTCATTATTGTGCGGATTGTATTCGCCAAGCTTATCAGTCTTGTCATTCTTCACTTCAACTTGGATTTTTGTTGAACCGTCAATATCAAGCATAGAAGTTTGTTCTGCCCCACTTAAAACCCTCTCTGCTAACTTTTCTAACTTATCATCTATACCTGCTAATTCCTCCAATTCGCTGGTATCAGCCAAGCGAGCTAACCGAACAGCGGACCGCATACCTCCAATTAAATTTTCCACGCCTGTAGAATCTAAATCAGCGATATCCATATGCAATAGGCTATTAACATCAGTGCCGGCTAACTGGCTGAGGAATCCTGCTCTGGCTTTAGCCGCCTGAAAATCGCTTCGTACGCTGCCGGCGCCATTTATTCCTGCAAGGCGCGTGAGTTTTCTTTCGGATAAACTGTTAAAAGCTCCCAATAAAAGCAAGCCGCCTCCGCTGTTATAGCCCATAGAAACTATATTACTAATAGAAAAAGCGCGCGCGCCCTTAAAAAACCCTTTTCCAAACAAAGGAGTTGGGTGTGCTGCAGCCCAATTTACACGTTTCTGTAATTTGTTTATACGCTCTTCTATTTGTTTCATGCTGCTAAGCGCCTCTTTATATCTATTATTTTCTAAAGAAGCCATTACTATTCTGTTTAATAAATATTTTAAGTAGTCTATATTTTGCTTATCTTCGGTAACAGACATCCACCTTCTAATTCTTAAAACGTTCCAACCGCGTATTTTTTTATCTGCCGACAACCCATATCTTTCCCGCATTTTGGCGGCTGCAGCCAAGCCTCTGTTAATAGAAAACCTGTCGGCATTGCCTAATCCGCTTAACCTTATTAACGAAGTCCGCAGGGCTTCTTCTTGCCCTTCGATTCCGCCTTCATTTAAAACTTTCCGGCTGTTTCTCCACTTCATCCATACAGAGGCTCCGGAAGCCAGCAATAATCCTCCGAGCGCTAATAGTTCGGGAATAAAATAATCCTCTCCTGAGCTGGAACGATTAGGCATATTCTCAAAAGCACTCCTTAAGGCTAATGGTATCAAAGGAAGAAGATAACCAGCTGATACTGCCGGAGAATGAGAAAACCCGGGCGTTTTTTGCCATAGTTTCTTTACATATCTATCAAACCGGCTAATGTTCATATCGGAAACTTTTTTGATTGCCCTGTGAGAAAGGATAAGACGATTCTGGCGGTTATTGATAAACCTTGCAACAAGGTTATCTTCCTCTGATTCGGCCTGCCGTCCAAGAGCCCAGCTTAAACCTTTAGCTAAGGCCTGCTTTACTTTTCCGTCACGAGACGCCATACCAGAAACAAATTCCGTTGGATAGCTCATAAACACGTTTCCGACCAAGCTATCAGCCTGCAATCTTTTTTGTGTCCCCGGGTCTAAAATAGCAAGCCCTCCGGATATAGCTTCAAGGCTGCCGAAAGAAGAAATAGCTGGATTCATTAAAGCTACGGCTAAATCAGCCGTATCACGCTGTTGCTGTGTAGTCATTGTTTTTCCCTGGAAAGCTGTTTCTATAATATCTATTGCCTGCTGGGCGTATTGAGGCGAGGACAGGCCTTTGGCCAATTTGCTATTTAATCCGGTTATGCTGGATTGAATATTTGTTAATACCTGGTTTGCTGATGTATTAGGAAGGTATGCTTTTACGGTTTGAAATAATTCAGGTGAGCCGCGTGTACCATTAGAAAGCATAACCGTATCCATCTGCCTGTATATTTTGGCTTTATCTTCAAAAGACAATTTATCACTCCCGGAAGCTTTTCGCGCGAGGTCAACTGTTTCTAAAGCTTTACCAACGGTCTTTGAAACCCGGGCACTCCTTGTAATATCCCCTTGAACTTGGGCAGTGCTTGAAAGCACTGTTTTAGAAAAACTATCAAATATACCGGCAACGTCGGCAATACTGTAAGCGTCTGAAATAGAACTTTTACCGGCTGTGCCGTTTTCATACACAGTGCCGCTAACAACTTTTACCGCTTCTGTCTTCAACCAGCTTGCCTGCGCCCGGCTGATAGCCGATACTTTACTGCCGGCATCTTCTACGCGCCCTAATATGTGCTGTGAATATTCAGCGATATCCCTGCTTACTTTCCTGATTCTGTCCCCTCCTTTTACATTATAAGGTGACGCTTCTAAATCAGTAGCGTATTTATGCTGTATAACTTCATTGAATATATTTTCTATGTATTGGCGTTCAACAGGATTGGCGGCTCGGCCAAGCATTTCTTTCAATGGCTCAATGAGCTGGCGTGAATAACCTGCCTCTCGGGCCTGATGCAAGAGAGCCTGAGAAGTTTTAATGGCTTCTAACCTTTGAGAATTTCTTAATAACTCTTTTGTCTTCGCCCTGGCACCTCCCTGCTTACCTACGGTAGCTTGATATATTCTCAGTAAATATTGTCCTGAGTTAGCAATATCCTTTATTTCTTTCAAAGTCCCTCTGTCAGTATTGTTGATATTCAACAAGTTATCTCTATCATAAAAAACTACTCTCTGGCCTGAGTCAACTTTATCGCGGTCATTTCTGTTAATTGCCTGAAGAAGCTGTGACTCTGAGAATTTTTCACCGTCGGCAATAATTAAATCACGGCCGACCCTTGCGCCATCGCTTTTAATTTTATCTTCAAAACTATAACCCGTGGCAACTCGGGTATTAGCTAAAATAAACTTACCGGCATTCTCTGCCTTAGAAAGGTTAACTATATCGTCGGGTTTTTTGCTGCCATCTACTACCTCAATTTCTTTATCTTTAAACCTCTCTCTTATCGCCCGTTCTAACTCAGTCATAAGCTTTGGGTCTTCCACTATAAGCAATAGCCCGTTTTCCTTATTGGGCCTTGCTTCTAACATCTTCATAATCTCGCTAACCCTGTCTTTCGAACCAACCCTTACTACCTTCGCGTTGAACTTTGTATCACTAATACGCTCAACCGAACGCCCTAAATTCATTCTTAATAACATCTCTACGCCTTCGGGCGTGCCGGTGAAACCCAAAGTTGAAGCCGTAGGCTTAAACTTCAGCATTTCCGATAAAGTAGCCTGGTTCAATGTCCGGGTTGTAGATAAATCCTTGATTTTGAGGCCATTTTTTTCTCCTAAATAAGCTAAATACGCCGGGTCGCTTAATACACGGTCTGACTGCTCAACTCCGCCTTCCCAGGGAATGATGCTCGTTTTGCCGTTTCGTTCCCCAACGCCGTAATCCACACCAATACGGCTGCGCTCAGCGCGTATGTAAGCATGGGCTAAATACTCATTTATCCCCCCTGCCTTCATTGCTTCTTTAGCCGCTTTATTAACCGCAAATTCACCGCTCTGTTTATCATAATAAAGGCCTGGTTTGCTTTGGGATTCAAGAATTCCCTTCTTATCGGTGTTGCTTTCGTTTTTAAATAAAATATCCCGCACAAACTTTCCGGCTTTATCCAGCTCGGCCTGTATGGCTTCTGCTCCCGCGCCTTTTTTATCCAAAATCCCCGCCAACTGTTCAATAACAGACACCTCGCCGCCGCCGACAATATAACTGCTCCTATCGGAAAGCGGAACATGAATTTCATCTACGCGTATGCTGTCCTGGCTGTAAACGCGTTGTATAAAATCCCTATCGGCGCTGTTACGTAAATGTCCTAAAGTCGGATGGTCAAAAACAACAATCATCGATGACGATGATTTGCTCATCAAAGCGTCTTTTATTTTTTGAGAATTACTGCTCCAGTTCCGGCCGTCAACAAGTTTTAATCCGAATTTTCCTAACAATTGGTTTACTACAGGGTCCTTCATCATCTTATCGACCTCACCCGCACGCACAACCCAAAGTTGATTGGCTTCAGGAAACATTGCTTTTCTCATAATCATTTCAACTGCTCCGCCGATAGTCTTTCCGCCGCCGGCTTCTAGCCCGACGTTTTTCTCTCCTAATAAGGAAAGAACCATACGAACTTGCTCCGAGCCTTTCTTGCCGAATTCCTGTAATTTAGCCGTTCCTAATTCTTTACCTATAATAGTATAAGCTTCATCCATAATCAGGCGCAAAGCTTTTCCTATTTGTTCTCCGGTGACAGGCTTACCGTTTTCGAATATATTTTCGATGTTTTCTTTTCTATTAACTTCATTAAACCCACTAACAATCTTATCTAAAAATTCACTGCGAGTAGCGTTTTCCTTAACTCCTAATTCTAGGGTGCCGTTTCTAACGTTTAACAGAAAATTTTCCGCCTCTTTGCTCTCTAACGTAAAAACGTTTTTCAAAACATTACGTTGTTGAAAATATTTATCCACCCCTTTGTCACCTTTAAATAGCTTTACTGGGTTACCTTGACTATCTGTAAGGTCTACTTCTTCTTCTCTATCAAACTGCTTCTTGCACTCTTCCCAGTCCTGCCAGCCGTTTTTATTAAATTTACCGTCTTTGCCAAATATTTTTCCATCAAGGCTGCGCAAGCCTTTTTGTATACGTATATCGCTGGTACGCACCCCGATCCTGCGGCCATCTTTTAACCTGACTTCAATAAGCCCTTTATCTCTAACTGTATAGTGCCTTAAAAGCTCACCCTGGTCAGCCGCTTTATTCAAAATATAGTTCATAGCTGTTTCTCTACTGGGTATACCAAGCAAAGGGTTGTCCTTTATATATTCAATTGCCCCAATCTTTTCAGTCCTAGCTAATTCCCTGTCAATAATTCTTTGCCGAGGTGATATTGCTCTGGCCTTAGCTTTATTCTCACTCTTTTCTATATCGAATTTGTATCTTTTATTGACAAAATCTTCGGCGGTAGAAGCTGCTTTATCTTTTAACGCTCCATACTCTCTATCACTCACCCCTCTTAGCACGCCTTCATTAAAAGCTTTGACGGCCTTAAGCCTGTTTATATTAGCCTGGCGCGTTTTTATATCCGCAGGTGATAATTCTTCCTGGTTTTCGCGGGCTTTCCTAAATCCTTTTTCTACAGCTGCTATAGCGGCCTCCGTGTTTCTTATTGAATCCACATAACTACCTGCGGCCATACCTAACTGTTCTCTGCCGAATCCGGAAAGAGCATTTAGCCTTTCGCCATTAGGCAAGCGTAATTTACCATTAGCCGCTCTATAAGGATCTAATTCTGAAACTATAGCACCAACGTTCTTATCTCTTACCGCTTTTGCAGTAAATCCTGGCAATGCTTTAAGTAATTCTCTCGCTCGACTATAGTTTTCTTCTGAAACAGTGCTATTTTCTCCAGCTAAATTACGGGCTAAATGTTCTATGCGTAATTCACGCCTTGCAGCAGTCCTCTCTCCCGACAACAGTTTATCCGCAATATTATAATCCTGCTTAACAGGGTTTTGTCTGCCAAATTTTTCAGCCACTTTCCGTGCTAATTTATCACGGTCAAAAGCGCCGCCCCTTGTGCTTGCGCCAAAAACCTGCGAAGCCAACCTGCCTACTTGCTCGCCTGTTAATTCTACACTTGTCCGGATTCTATCTCCTCCGGGCAGTGTAATTTCCGCGTCCTCTAACCTGAATGTTACATTTCTTTCCGATTCTGAAACCTTACTTAATCCTTCAAATAGTTCTCTTAATGATTCACTTGAAAAGTTGCTCTTTTCTATAAAAATCCTGGCTATATCGCGGTCTCCGATACTATTTTTTAAACCGGTTATTCCTTCTGTAATATCCGGCAAATTATCGGCCTCTACTCTGTCTAAACCGCGCTTTCCTCTTATTGTATTATAATTTTCTAAAGCGGTTTTTGCCAAACTTGCTGGCTTCTCCTGGCCAAAAGCGCTTTTTACCATATTCTCGGCCATCTCCCAATGAGCTTCTCTAAGTTTAGCGTCGTCGCTCCGGCCATCCGCAAGCCACAAATTGTGTGCTTGGTGTTTCGTTAAAGCCTTCTGCCAGCCGTCTCTATCACCTATGAGTGCCTTATCTCTGGCATTTGATAAATGTTCCATACCTTTATATACATCTTTAGCAAAAGCCCAATCACCTTCGGGAGTTTCCCAATCGGCTCTTTCTCTACTCTTTACTCTTGCATCATAATGAGCCTTGGCTAATGCTTTAACTGCTAAGTCTCCACTCAGCTCCCCTGATAAAATCCGCCTGCTGATATCCTTGGCTGTATCCGAAGGCATGCCTTTTATTCTCTGTTCTAAATA
>JBAYNQ010000019.1:0-11056 GCA_041678705.1 Candidatus Omnitrophota bacterium | reverse complement strand
GCGTTGGCGGTGATGTTCAAACCGGTGCGGGCGGTACAGTTGAGGCTTCGGGCAATGCTGCAATAAGCGGGGATGTCTCTGATGAAAGCGAAAAAGAAATCCCTTCTGTAGAAATTCCATCTTCGCTCAGCTCTCTTGTTAGCCTTGGTTCTTACAGTGTCAGTGCCAATAGCACCGAGACTCTGATCTCAGGAGATTATAAATTTTCTTCTTTTACTGTTTCCGGAAATGGCCGGGTTGTACTTGAAGGCAGCGTTAATCTTTATCTTACAAGTACATCCGAAGCTTTAAAAATCAGCGGCAATGGGAATGTTATAGTTTCTCCAGGGGCAGATGTGAAAGTTTATACGGAAGGGAAAACTCTTATATCCGGTAATGGAATCTCGAATAGCACCAATTTACCCGAAAAATTAATTTTGTATAGTACTTATTCTGATACTGGAGAAGGAGTAAAAATCAGTGGCAACGGAGATTTTTTTGGAGCTGTTTATGCTCCGGACGCGAGCATTAAGGTCAGTGGCAACGGAGACGTATTCGGAGCAATCTTGGGGGATGAAGCGCTTGTTACTGGCAATGGGAACGTTCATTATGATGAAGCCTTGGGGCGCTTGAATACCGGTTCTTGCAGATATAGTGTAGAAGAATGGAAAGAATCAGAAGGCACTTATGTTGTTGAGTAGAAACAATAAGATAAATTTTATTAAAAGAATCAACGGAAGTTCTAAATTTACTAAAGGGCTAAGTTTAATTGAGCTTATGGTGGCTGCTTTGTTTTTAGTCATTGTTATCGTCAGTATTTTACTGCTGTTCATAGCTTGTATTCAGCTTAATGAATCCAGTCGCAATCTGACGACAGCGACTACTCATGCTCAGTGTATAATGGAAAATATAGAGAACTCCGATTTTAGCGAAATTCAAACAAAAAGCGATAATGGAGATTGGGATTTATCAGCAGAGGATATCGAAACGGTTCCTTATAGCTTAACGGCTTTAACTAATGAAACGGTCAACGCTACGGTTGTCACGGAAGAAGATTTAGTTAGGGTTACCGTGGAAGTTAGTTGGCAAGACTCAAGCGGAAGAAATAGAAGCACTTCTTTAGTAACTTACGTTGCGGATAGGCAGTAAAATCTGAGGAGTTTACTGTGAGGGGAAAACAAAAAAATTTTTCTTATCGGTATGTTAAGGGTTTTACTATAATTGAACTAATTATAGCAGTGGCAATTCTTAGCATAATAATAGCAGCAATACACCAGGTAGCTGTTATCGGCGAGAGAACTTGGGATAGAGGGGTGTGGCAAGTCGCCGTACAACAGATGACGCGCAGCGCTTATAGGGATATGCTGCGGGAAATAAGAAGCGCCTCTCTCAACAGCTTATCCACTACCAGTGTAACAACCTCAAGCTGTAATGATACCGAAGAGCCTGATGCCGATGCCTGCGATAAAGTTACTTTTGATACTCCGGATGACACAGGCGTTATGTATTATCTTGACGACGGGCAGATTGTTCGCGAGAATTCTCTAGGCGCAAGAAGGATCATTACTGGAAATGTCGAGGAATTGCTTTTTTGCTGTCCCCATTCTGGCAGTAATAGCTGTGAATGCGATTCAGATCACGACTATTTAGATATACGTATCAAGATTAAGAAAATCACAAAAGGCAGCGATATAAATTATTCTTTAAGGAGTCAAGTGGGGGTAAGAAATGATTAAAAGAACCAAAAAATCAGTCGCTTTAATCATCGCTTGTGCTTTGGCAGTATTTTTTGGAATCTTAGGCATAGCTTTCCTTTCCAGCAGTATTCAAGAACAGCGCTTGGCTACCGCTTTTTCCGATTCCGCGTATGCTTTTTGTATGGCAGAAGCGGGCATTGCCGTAGGATACGATGCCTTAATGAAAGATGCTTCTTATTCCGGAGTAACTTGGACTGATCCGGTAGGGGACGGAAGGGGCAGCTATAGAATCATTATAAGCCAAACTAGCAATGGTCTTGAAATTAGGGCTGAAGGCCAAAGTGGTTCTATGACCAGAATATTGACCGCTGATCTCGCTACAGTACCTTATCCTTTCCAAAATACAATTTCCGCCGGAGATGATTTAAAGCTAAGCGGCCTTATCGCGAAATTAAATGTTTTTGGTAAAACTCGCATTTCGGGTTCATTTGAACTTAATGGTTTCTGGGCCTCGGGAACTTTTGAGGATAAACTGGAAGGACAGCCGCAAAGTGAAACAAGGATAACAATTCCTGATTATGACGGCGATGGGGATACCAATGATTTTGATGATTTTGTTACCTATGGTCGGCTGACAGCATTAGATTACGACGAAGACGAAGTGGTTTATATACAGAGCGACAGCACGATAAATATCTTTCCCGACTCCGAGCTAATCGACAAAAAAATTGTTTTCGTTGAAGGCTCTAGCCCGGGCGAAGGCGATGTTAATATATTTTTTGATGCTACTTGGCAAGAAGGGCAAGACTTAACGGTTATATCAACCGGGGACGTAACCTATGTTGAACCTTTACAAATTCAGGAAGATGCGCGGTTGAGCAATGTAGCCTGGGAGGACTACAATGAGGCTTCGATTTTTCATAGCGAACACGAAAGCGTTGTTTTTGCTAATGACGATGCCAATTTTATAGATATTCTTGAATGGAGCGATACTACTGGCAATATTATTGCCAATGATGACATAACCTTTTCCGAAGCTTTAACTTGGCAGGATTTCTATTTTTCTGACAGGGCTTTGAATGGAGATTTGCCGCCCGGCTTTGGGCGTTTAGCTAATGGATTGAGAATCGTGTCTACAAAACTCATCGATTGGCAGGAGGTGTATGAGTAAAAAAAATGTTATAATAGGCTGCGGCATAGGTTTGTTAATCGCTATAGTTTTTTTAATTCCTGGCAGAAAGAGCATACATATTGAGTCGAGAGAGCAAGGAGTGGCCACAAAGAAATCAAGCGAAAAAGAACAGCCTAAACCGTTGCCATTACAGAGGCAACTTAAACGAAGCTACCCCGAAGATTATGGCATGACGACATATACCCAGCAAGACGAGCCAAAGACGCAAAAACAGTGGGACAGATTTATAAGTAAAGGCGTTGAAAGGGCTAGGTCTAATCTGTCGTCAACCCAATGGGATGAAATAAAAGAAAAACTCAAGGAAGATCCGGAGAAAACCAAAGAAAAATTAAAACAAATTGATGAGAAAATCATTCAGTGCCAACAAGAGTTAAAAAAGGATCCGGGTAACGATATTTTGAAGAAAAGGATACAAAGATTAAGAATGCTAAAAGCCATCGCTAAAGAATTTGAACGGTAATCATATTAGAGCGCGTTGACAGCGTATATTAAAAGTGTTAATATTTAGACACAAAGGCATAATCTGTTTTGTTTGTGCGAATCGGTAAAGCCTCAAATAGCAGCCTTTTGGAATTTTTTTAAATTGAGACTTACCAAAGGGAGGAAAATAAAGTGAAGAGATCAATAGCTAACTTAAGCCTTAAAAGAAGGATTTGGATTGCGGTCGCGCTGGTTTCTTTAATGCCTTTAATTGTTTTGGCATATCATTTTTACGGATTTTACATATCTAATTGGGCCACGCTGATCCTGGCAGTTGTAATTGTCTTAGGCTGGGGGGTAATTTTTGATGTTTTCTCATCGGTAGTTAAAATTTATACGCAGTCTAAAAATAAGCTCAAAGATTTGGGTGAGGAGCCCCCGGTTGTACCTAATGAGGTGCAGAGTTTAGAAGCGGTAATTAATCTTCTTTCTGATAAGGTTAAAGGAGGTTTTGAACAGCTTAAAGATTTTACCAAGCAAACCGAAGAACTAAACCGAGAAGTTACTAAAAAAGTTTTAATTCTTTCGGCCATTTTACAGGCCAATGATTTATTTTCTCGTGAGGCTCCGGCCGAAGAAGTCATCAAATTTTTAAGCAACCATCTCACCAAGCTTTTAGAAGGTGATATATATTTCTGTAGCTTGAGAGAAAACTCCATGGGAAAAATAAAAACTGTAGCCTCTTCTGGTGTCGACAGTGCCACGATAAGAAAATTCGTCGATTTACACGACAGAGATCTCTCATCTTTAGGTAAAGTCGTGATAGTAGATAAAGAAAACAGGCCTAAAAACTATACAGAATGGGCAGGTTCTTTGGGTGTTGAAAATTTAGTTGCTTGCCCGGTTGTTTCTAATGGGAAAGCTATAGGAGTCGTGGGGGTTGGAAATAACAAGGGAAATTATGTTTTTTCTAAAGATGACTTAGACGTGCTTAATCTTTTTTCTCAAAATGTTACTCTTATTTGGGAGCACGAAAGGCTTTCTTCAAAAATAGAAGAATTGGAAATATTAGACTACTTAACTGGGCTATACAATGAAAAAACAATCTTAAGGCGCCTGGACGAAGAAATAAACCGAGCCACTCTTTACCAAAGGCCTTGTGGTTTTGTTCAAGTCAGCATAACCAATTATGATGGTTATCAGAAAGAATTTGGCCTTATAGAAACAGAAAAAATGCTTAAAAAAATGGCGAAGGTGTTTAAGAAGGCTTTAAGGGTCGTTGACATAGCCGGAAGGATTGCCCCAGCGGCCCTGGGAGCAGTTCTTATCGAAAAAAATAAACGGCAATGCCAAGAAGTAGTAGAAGTGTTGAAGAAGGACCTGAGCCAGCTTTGTTCGCCAAAGATGTCTCTGGGGTTTTCTGTAGCTGAAAGTCCGGTAGACGGAGTTAATGCCACCGAACTTATAAAATTTGCCAATGGCAAGATTAATTCGTAAATCAAATGAAGTCTCATAGAAAAGTAGATAAGCCTCTAGGCCAGATTTTAGTTGAAAGAGGGGTTATTAACAACTCTCAGCTTAAGGAAGCTCTTGAAGCTCAGAAGGCCAAAGGGGGGCTTATAGGAGAAGTTATAGTAAGCTTGGGTTTTGCCAAAGAAGAGGATATTGCTTACTGCCTGTCGCTACAGTTCGGCTATCCTTATCTTCCTTTGGAGAATTATGACATATCAGCGGAAGTTATAAAGCTAGTGTCGGAGAATGTCTGTGGGCATTATTGCCTTATACCAATAGATAAAATAGGCAATACTCTCACTGTCGCTATGGCAAATCCCCTAAATATCCAGGCCATAGAAGACTTAGAAGATACGACCCAGTGCGATATACAAATTTTCGTCAGCACTCCTTCCGATATACGGGCGGGAATAAAAAAATTCTATCACCAACAGGCTTAAACAGAAGTTGTTTTATCGCATTCAGGCAATTTTGTGTAAACAGTTTCCGGTTGACCCGGTATTTTGTTTCTGCCAATGAAAAATCTTCTTAGCGCTGTTGTGGTTTAACGCCAGTCCCTGGTTGGTCTATAATGAGTAAAAAGAAATTTACAGAGTACCTTCTCGATGAAGGGTTGCTGGATAAAAACGGCCTCCAGAAGGTTCTGGATGTGCATAAAAAAAACAAAGGTTCCTTGGTGGAGCTCTTGGTTAAGCTTGGATACATCAAGGAACCGCTGCTAGTTAATGCCTTGGCTGATTACCTTTCTATACCGCCAATCAGAATTATCAATATTGCCATTGCCAAAGATGTCTTGGCTTTAATTCCGGAACGCATAGCCAGAGAGAATAACATTTTGCCGATAGGTAAAATAGGCAACACCATAACTTTAGCTATGGCAGATCCCCTCAACGTTCTCGCTATTGATAACGTGAAAAAAATGACCAAATGCGAAGTTAATCCCATAATTGCTCCTTTTTCAGAAATAAAAGAAGTTATATCAACCCAGTATAGCCAGGCCCCGGTGGAAGCCATAGAAGATATTATTAAGGACCACAATGTAGAAAACCTGGAAATTATAAGAAGGGGTAAAAAATCTGAAACCCAGGAAGAAGCTGTTGTTTCCATTGAGGAAGCCCCGGTAATAAAGTTTACCAGCTCTCTTCTTGAGCGGGCGGTTGAAGATAAAACTTCCGATATATTGATTGAGCCTTTGGAAAATGTCAGCAGAATACGCTTGCGCATTGACGGTTTGCTAAAAGAGCTGGAGCCTTTTTCCAAAAAAATACACCCATTTGTTATTTCAAGAATAAAAGTTATGTGCAATCTGAATATTGCCGAACATCGGCTTCCTCAGGAGGGAAGATTCCGGGGGAAAATCATGAATAAGGATGTTGATTTCAGGGTATCGGTGCTGCCTACCAGCATGGGTGAAAAAGTCGCCATTCGTGTGTTGGATAAAACAACCGCTCTCCTGAATCTGGATCTTTTAGGATTTGAGGAGGATGTTTTAAAAGATGTCAAGGAAGACAGTCTTAAAGCTCACGGATTGATTTTGACCTGCGGTCCCACAGGGGCCGGTAAAACTACCACATTATATTCTATCTTAAGCCATATCCATAGTCCTGAGAAGAATATTGTTACAGTAGAAGATCCTATAGAGTATCAATTAAAGGGAATCAATCAGGTCAGCATCAATCCGGCCATAGACCTTACTTTTGCCTCTACCTTACGTTCTATATTGCGTCAGGATCCGGATATAATCATGATTGGAGAAATAAGAGATCCTGATACTGCGGATATGGCTATAAAATCAGCTCTCACCGGACATTTGGTTCTTTCAACACTGCATACTACTACCAGCGCAGGGTCAGTCACTCGTCTTATTAATATGGGGATTGAGCCGTTTTTACTATCTTCTACTTTGATAGGAGTTCTTACCCAAAGGCTGGTTCGTTTGCTATGCCCAAAATGTAAGGAGAAAACTGATATGCCTAAAAGTGTGAGGGAGAAATACTTGATTAGCGAAAGAGCAACAATCTATAAATCGAAAGGCTGCCGGGACTGCCATAACACAGGATACAAAGGTAGAATATCTCTCTGCGAATATTTAAGAGTCTCTCATCAGATAAGAAGCCTTATAAACTCTTCGGCTTCACAAGGTTCAATAAAAAAACAGGCGCGTTCTTTGGGTATGCGAACTTTGCGCGAAGATGGAATTGCTAAATTAGAAAAGGGAATAACTACCCTAGAAGAAGTTCTAAAAGTTACCGAACCAGACGAAACGATTAAAAAAAATTAAAAAATGCTCTTAAGGGGACAAGCTACAACATTATGACTGTAAAGCAGAAGATACTTCAGTATATAGAAAATAACAAGAAAGGAGTTTCTAAGACTTTATCCGAAATAGATAAAAAAACCAAAGGCTACGATGATTTTAAAAGGCTCTTGATTGAGAACAATCTCGCCAGTGAAGAGGAGCTTCTTTTGATTTTTTCAAAGGAGCTAAAGATACCTTTTCTGGATTTACGCAAATATAAAGTTCCCTATGGCAATCAGGCTTTTCTGCCCAAGGAAGCTGCAGCTAAATATAAAGTTCTGCCTTTGTGTAAAATTGGAAACGCGCTTACCTTGGCTACATCCAATCCTTTGGATATTATTGTTTATGATGACATTAAGATAATCACCGGCGTTGAAAAGGTAGATTTAGTTCTTTCCCGTCAAAAAGACATTACTAAAGCCATCAATGATTTATATAAAACAACTCAGGAAATAGCCGAGACCTTCAATAAAGACCCTTCTTTTGAACAGGAAGCCTCTTGTGGGGAAGGGAAAAAGGATGATTTAGAAACGCTTATCAAAGAGAGTAAGCATCCTCCCATTGTCAGGGCAATAGATGTTATTATATACAACGCTTTGAAAAAAAGGGCCTCCGATATTCATATCGAGCCCTATGAAGATAAGTTGGTTGTCAGGTACAGGATAGATGGGGTTTTGACTGACGAATTCAGTTTTCCTAAGGCTAATCAGCAAGCTGTAATTGCCCGGCTCAAAATAATCTCATCTTTAGATATAACTGAATCACGCCTGCCGCAGGATGGCCGTTTCCGGGCAAAATTCGAAAGCCGGGAAATAGACTTCAGGGTTTCAAGCCTGCCGACTAATTTTGGTGAAAAATTTGTTTTAAGAGTCCTTGATAAAGAAAGCCTCTCTATAGGGCTTAAAAAACTGGGGTTTTCTTCTAAGCCCTTAGAATTGTTCGATCAGGCCATCAGGGCGCCTTTTGGGATAATCCTTGTTACCGGGCCTACCGGCAGCGGTAAATCCACAACGCTTTATTCAATCATCAATCAAATTAATACTCCCGAAAAAAATATAGTTACCATTGAAGATCCGGTTGAATATCATCTCGAAGGTATAACCCAGATACAAGCCAATGCGGATATCGGTTTGACTTTTTCAGTCGGCTTACGCTCAGTATTAAGGCAGTCTCCGGATGTTATTATGGTTGGAGAAATCAGGGACTCTGAAACCGCCGATATTGCCATTAAAGCTTCTTTAACGGGTGAAATAATACTTTCGACCCTTCATACTAATAGTGCTGTAGGGGCAATCACCCGATTGCGGGATATGGGTACCGAGCCTTTCCTGCTTGCCTCTTCCTTGGTAGCTTTGACTGCCCAGAGGCTTGCCAGGAAACTATGCCCTAAGTGTAAGGAAAAGTATATTCTCGAAGAAGCCGAGCTTAAACGCCTGGGCATGGATGAATTCTTCCGCCAGAATAAAATCCGGGAATTCTATTCTCCTACAGGGTGCCAATATTGTAATAATAGCGGTTACCGGGGAAGAATAGCTATCCTTGAAATCATTTTTCTGGATGATAAGATAAAAGAGATGATTATAGAAAAAGTTCCGGAAGAAACAATTACCCAGTACGCTCGTCAATACCGGGAATATAAATCTTTAAAAGAGGATGGATTTCTTAAATGTGCCGAAGGCATCACCTCGTTAGAAGAGGTTGTAAGGGTAACTTCAGAATAATATGAAATTATTCTCCTACGTAGTCAAAGACAAAGATGGGAATGTGACCAAGGGGACTGTTGAGGCCGAAACCAAGGAGTCTTTAATACAGCATTTTCATAAACAACAGCAACTCATTTTTTCCATCAATGAAACTAAAGCTAAACCAAGAAAAAAGACGCACCGGTCGGTTAAGACCGATGAGTTGGTAGTTTTCTCAAGGCAGTTTACGACTCTGATTGAAAGTGGAATCCCGGTTGTAGAGTGCCTGGGGATATTGGAAAGCCAGGTAGAAAGTGCTTATTTTAAAAGTGTTATCACTGATAGCCTTAGAGAAGTGAGAGAAGGAGCGTCACTTTCGGCGGCCTTTAAAAATCACAAAGATGTTTTTCCGGACATTTACCTAAGTATGGTTGAGGCAGCGGAAGCCTCGGGCAATTTGCCTGACATTCTGAACAGGGTTTCGGTGTATCTTGAAAAGAGTAGTGCCTTAAGAAAGAAAGTCTTATCTGCTTTGTATTATCCGGTTGTGATTATGTTTATGGCTATAGCCATTACCGGGTTTCTGGTATTTAAGGTAATTCCTACATTCAAAGAGATATTTGCTTCTTTGGGTGGAGTTTTGCCGCTTCCGACCCAGATATTGATAGCCTTTTCTGACTTTGTAAGAAAACCCGTTATTCTTCTGTCCATGATAGGAGCTATTATAATAGCTTCTTTTGTTATCAAAAGATATATTAAGACAGATAGCGGTAAAAGAAATTTTCATAGAATGCTTCTTAAATTACCGGTATTTGGAGAGCTTATGAGAAAAATGGCAATTGCCAAATTTTCCCGGACATTCGCGACTCTTGCCAGAAGCGGAGTGTCGATAATGAACTGCTTGGATATTGTGGCTAAGACTTCAGGAAACAAAATAATCGAAGAAGCGGTGCTGGCTTCAAAGAAGTCTATCCAAGAGGGCCAGCCGATTTCTGTTCCTCTTGAGGCAACAGGGGTTTTCCCTCCCATGGTAGTTAAAATGGTAGCCATTGGAGAACGCAGCGGCCGGCTGGAAGAGATGCTTTCTAAAATCGCTCAGTTTTACGAAGAACAGACTGATGCTATGGTGGCTGGCTTAGCCAGCCTTATCGAGCCGGTGGTAATTGCCTTTTTAGGCGTAGTTGTGGGGGGAATAGTGATATCTTTGTTCCTGCCGATTATAAAAATCACTCAATATATAGGGGGAATGCACTGATATTGACATCTCTGGCCAGATATGCTATAGTTTAAATGGCGCTTTAGGTATGGAGCGCGAGTCTTTATAATATTATATTATTTTAATAAGGCTCTTTGATAAAGGAGGTGTAAGCAGCAAAACAGAGAGTCTGACCATTTAAAGAATGGAGGTGTAAGATGAAAAAAGGTTTTACTTTAGTCGAAATCATGATCGTCGTAGCTATTATTGCTCTTTTGGCAGCTATAGCTATTCCTAACTTGTTAAGAGCAAGGGTTTCTGCTCAGGAAGCCGCTGCCGCCGCAGCTTTACATACAATAGCTGCTGCGGAAGTTCAGTATAGGGCCACAAATTCTGCCTATGCTGCTTTAGCTAACCTTGATGATGATGACCCGCCCTATGTGGATTCCACTTTAGCAGCCGGAGCCAAGCAGGGGTATAATTTTACAGCTACTCCGGTATCTGGCAGCACAGGTTCGCAGTTTGTAGCGACCGCAGCTCCTCAGACTTTAAGCCAAGCTCATACTTTCTACATTGATGAAGATGGAGTTTTGTGCCGGTCCAATTCTACGAATACCAGTGCTCCTACAACTCATACTGGTTCGGGATGCCCGACTGGGTTTGCTGAAGTAGAATAAATAAGGCAACATTAGGATTCAAAAGGCGGTGGTTTAACCACCGCCTTTTCTTTTAACGAGATCAACATTTTTCGAAGAAAAATGTTAGATCGAATTTCCCGCCCCTCGATGTATTTATTCAGCGGGATTCCGCCTTGGCGGAAAACCCCGATAAAAATCCCAAATACTAATACTACCAAATCCAAAATAAATCCTAAATCCCAAATAAATGTATAATCTTCAAGTGGTGTTAACAGTTTCTATGAAATAACCAATAACCAAGCAACAAGACACAAACAAATTACAATATTCAATAACCAAACATGAGAAAAAGCTTATATTTGATTTGATTATTTAGATTTGAAAATTGTTTGGTTATTGTAACTTGTGTCTTGCAATTTAAGAATTGGTAGTGTTTGAAATT
>JBAYNQ010000018.1:0-11174 GCA_041678705.1 Candidatus Omnitrophota bacterium | reverse complement strand
GAGCAAGCCTAGAAATCTCCTCTCTATCGCTTATGGAAGAAGAGCCGGGACGCGTTGATTCTGCCCCTATATCAACAATCCTTGCGCCATCTTTGAGCATCCGGGCACACTGCTTCAGGCCTAAACCGATGATTTTGGCCTGAGCCCCTCCGGTAGGCCCTAACAATCCGTCTCCTGAAAAAGAATCACCCGTTACATTAATTATACCGCAAATAACGGGTTTTTTTATCTTTAAAACTTTGTCTCTGGCTTTAACCGTAAACGCTTTTTTATTCAGATTTTTAAGGCAATCGGAAAGCTCCCGGGAAACTTCTTCCAAACCAAAAGGCTGCCCGGAAAGCTTACGGCAAAGGCCTTTTAACTGGCTTTTACTTCCAAAAATCAAAGCCTTTGTTCTTATGTCTTTAATTAACGCTGCACGCTCAATAGCAGCGTCTGTTCCTAAAGACAGCATATGCTGTTTTATGATATTAGCAGCCCAAGATCTTATATTTTCTATCTTAAATACAGAATAAACGCTTTTGGAAGATAAAATGTCTATGCCCTGGCGGCTGACTCCTAAAGAAGCCATTAGAGAACGGGCTGAATCCTCATCCTTTATTTCTATCGGAGTTATCCTCATTTCCATAGCCAATAAGCTTTTTGACTTCATCCACATCTAAGACTTCTTTTTCAAGCAAAGCCTTAGCTAAAATATTTAGCTTTTCCTGATTTTCTTTGATCAGTTTCTCGGCCCTTAGATAACACTCATCAACAATACGCTTTACTTCCTCATCAACTATGCGGGCGGTTTCTTCGCTATAATCCTTTTCTCTAACCAGATCCCTGCCCAGAAATATAGGGCCGTGACTTTTGCCTAAGGTATAACTTCCCAAACGCGGGCTCATTCCATAATCACAGATCATCTTTCTGGCTATTTCTGTAACTCTGGCTAAATCACTCATGGCTCCGGTAGTAATGTCTTTTAAATTTATTTCTTCCGATACCCTGCCTCCTAAAGCTACAACAATCTCACCTAGCAACTCTTTCCTCGACCTATACCATCGGTCTTCTTCGGGAGGACGAAAAGTGTAACCTCCGGCCATCCCCCTAGGGATGATCGAGACTTTAGTCATTGGATCAACCTCTTTAATCAATAGAGACAATAAAGCGTGCCCGGCCTCATGATAAGCTGTGAGCTCTTTTTCACGTTTGGAAATTATACGGCTCTTTTTTTCAGGCCCCATAAAAACACGCTCAATAGCCTCTTCTAATTCCGATTGCTCAACTGATTCTTTATTTCTACGGGCAGCAAGAAGAGCCGCCTCATTGCAGAGATTTTCCAAATCAGCCCCGGAAAATCCGGGAGTTTTTTTGGCAATAATATCAAATTTAACATCTTTAGCTAAAGTCAATTTTTTAGAATGAACCCTCAGAATTTCTTCACGTCCCTTAATATCCGGGGAATAAATAACAATGTGCCGGTCAAATCTTCCCGGACGCAAAAGCGCGGGATCTAAAACATCGGGCCTGTTTGTAGCTGCCATAACGATTATTCCTATTTCGGTCTGGAATCCATCCATTTCGGTAAGTAACTGGTTCAGAGTCTGCTCTCTTTCATCATGCCCGCCGCCAACACCGGCAAATCGCTGACGGCCCACAGCATCTATCTCGTCAATAAAGATTATACAGCCCCTATTCTCGGTTTTAGCGGCTTTTTTGGCCTGAGCGAACAGGTCTCTTACCCGGGAAGCTCCCACACCTACGAACATTTCTACGAAGTCTGAACCGCTTATACTGAAAAAAGGCACCTTGGCTTCTCCTGAAACAGCTTTAGCCAAAAGCGTCTTTCCGCAGCCAGGAGGGCCCACAAGCAACACACCCTTGGGAAATCTGCCTCCAAGCCTTTGAAATTTCTTCGGATCTTTTAGGAACTCTATGACTTCCTGGAGCTCCTCTTTGGCTTCATCTATACCTGCCACATCTCCAAAAGTAACTTTGGCGGGCTTCTCTTTATCCAGAAGAGTCGCTCTTGATTTACCAAACCCCCAGACTCGCGAACCCATCTGGTTGCCTTTATAGGAGAAATACCATATGAATAATATGAATAATATTATGGGGCCCAAAGAATAAAAAAGATTGGATAAAAAAGTCCGGGGAGGTTCCACTTCAAACTTGGAAACATTTTTTCTTAAAAGAGTTATTATTTCCTTATCGTCAGCAGGTATATACAGATAAAAGCGGCCGCTTCCTGACTTTTCGGTAAAATTACCCTGGATAAGGTTTTCGGTAAGTTTTACATTCTCTATAGTAGGGTGTTGAACATTTTCCTCAAGTGCGGCGTAAAAATCATTGTAGGTTAATTTTTTAACCATACTGTTAAGGCCTGTACTAAACAAGCTGACAAACCAGACAACACCTAAAAAAATAGCTATAGCCAAAAAAGATTTTCGCAGGAAACTGTTATTGGTTTTCTTGTCTTTTTTATTATTTTGCTGATTCATGTTAGGCATTATACTGTATTAACCTATAAAATCAAGGACTGAATGAGCAGACATTTGGCTTCTTTTTTAACTAAAACAGAAGGTAAATCCACGATACTTCCGGCAGGACGCTTAAGCACCAGGCTGCGAACCTCTTTAAGGTGCCTCAACTCCAGTTTACGAGTATGCCCCTGCAATTCTTCAATGGCTATCCTGATAACGTTATTAAATATAGCGTCTGCCAGGGCCTTTAACTCTTCCAGGTTAAGATAAATAGTATTATGAGTCTGTCGCTTCTTTAACTGAAAAAACTTATCATAAGAAAAATTGTATATAAAATCATAGTCCAGGGAAATAACTTCTGCCATATTGCAAAGGCTGTCTATGATACTCGGGTTTAATGTTTTGAGCAACGGCAATAATTTTAGGCGGACACGATTACGAAAGAATTTATCTTCAAAGTTACTCTTATCAATACAATAAGGAATCTTTTCATCTTTGAGCCAACTGATAATATCTGCTTTGCTAATTTCTATCAGGGGGCGAATAACCGTCAATGATTTGTAACGGCTCTTAGGTAAAAACCCCCTGATACCCCTTAAACCGGATCCTCGGATTATCCTCATCAATACGGTTTCTGCAAGATCGTCCTTGTGATGCGCAAGAGCTATTTTTTTAATACCGGTTTGACGAGAGCATTTTAGGAAAAAATCAAAACGCAAGTCTCTGGCTGTCTGTTCTAAAGAATCCCCCCGGCAAAAGGAAGCCACATCTTTTTTATCGCTCAAACATTTAACCCCTAATTTAAAACAGGCTTTTTTAACAAATTCTTCTTCTTGGTCAGCCTCTTTACGAAGGCTGTGGTTAAAATGCGCGCATACAATCTGGAGTTTATACTGTTGTTTTATCTTCAGGAAATGGTTCAAAAGAAATAAAGAATCCGGCCCGCCGGAAATTCCCAAAAGGAACCTATCTTTTTTCCTTAACAAGCCGTATTTTTCCAAAGTTGTTTTAAAAATGTCTTCTATCATCTTCGTAATTATGGTAATGTTTATCAACCGATTGCTTGCACTTTGTCTTTGAATATCGCAGGTACAATCGTTAATATTTTTCACATTATATCACATTTGCTATAATATAATAGCTTATGGAAATACTGGCTATAAACCCCTGGATAACCGATTTCGCAGCCTATGATTTTTGGCTCAAACCTTACGGTTTTTTAACTATTCTCTCTTATCTGACCCGGAAAAATATAAAAATAAGCTACCTGGACTGTCTTGACAAAAAACTTCTGGATGGAACCTTCGGAAGAGGAAAATTTTTTTCTCAAATAATAGAAAAACCGCCGATTTTCAAAAACATACCCCGCTACTTCCGCCGCTACGGCATATCCTTGGAAGAATTCGAAAAAAATATAAACAAAGCAAATCCCGATTTTATTCTCATAACCTCATCGATGACTTATTGGTACCCGGGAATAATAGAAACGGTAAGGATATTAAAAGCAAGATTTCCCAAAACACCTCTGATTCTGGGAGGAACTTATGCAACCTTGTGTTTCAATCATGCCAAAAAGACAACCGGTTGTGACTATGTATTTAAGAATAACTCTCTTAATGATTTTTTCAATCTTATAGGCGTTGGCCTCAACACAAGAGAACTCTACTCAACCCTCCCTGAATACAGCCTTTTCTATAAAAAGCTGGACTATGCAGTCTTTAGGACTTCCTGGGGATGCCCTTTTAACTGCAGCTTCTGCGCGATAAAAAAATTGTCAGGGCCATTTTTTAGAATCGATCCCGAGATAATCCTTAAATTTATAGACACTCACAGCAAACAGGGCATAAAAGACTTCATCCTTTATGATGACGCTTTTCTTTATGAGCCTTCTTACGCCAAAGAAATTCTAGCCGGAATATGCAGCCTTGGGAGAAATTTAGCTTTTCATACCCCTAATGCTCTTCATTTACGATTCCTTGATTTAGAAATCGCAAGGCTTATGAAAAAGAGCGGATTTATAAACCCTCATTTTGGTTTAGAAACCCTTGACTCACGGCTTCAACTTGACTGGGGAGACAAGGTAAACAAACATGACCTTGCTAAAGCGGTTCGATACTTAAAGCAGGCTGGCTTTAAAAACGGAGAGTTCAGTGTTTATTTACTTCTTGGTTACCCAAAACAGGACCTCAGTAAATTAGAGTCTGATGTAATTTTCTTAAATTCTCAAGGGGCTAGAGTATCCCTGGCGGAATTCTCTCCTACTCCAGGTACAAAAATATTCAAAGATTATTCCCGTAAGCTTTCTGATCCGCTACTGCACAATAATTCTATTTTTGGATTATTTCAAGAAAAGAAATTAGAGGAATTCTGGAATATAAAAAATTATGTACGCCAATTAAACAAGTCTTTAAGTCCTCTTTGAAATACAACTATTTCCTTTTATATAAAAACGCAGAAAGCAATCTTTTGACTTATGCGCATAATCAACTCCTATCCTTTTTGCTGAAATTATTTTGAAGTCTTTGCAGAGATTGCGGGAAATAAAATTTTCCCTTGAAGTAATGCTTTTACCCAGAATTTTTTTATTAATACCAAAAGCTTTCGTCCATTTACAGGGCCCATTAGTCAAGCCTTTTTCACTCTCACAGCCTCTGTTAGCTTCCATGATATTAATTCCAGCTGAGGGCTCAAGGGCTCGAATAAATACAGTCTGAGGGTCGTCCCGGCGTGATACTACAATATTAAAACACCAGTATCTCCCGTAAATCAAATAAACATAAATACAGCCGCCAGGCTCATAAGTAACCTTGTTGCGAGGAGTAACTTTACCGCCATAGCTATGAGCGGCATCATCCTTTATGCCAAGATAGGCTTCGGTCTCAACTATCTTGGCGGCTAGAATGCCCTTCGGAGTTTTAAAAACTAGGCAATCTCCCAGAATACTGCGGGCAATACTGCGGGCATTGCCCTGGAAAAAATCCGGTTTATACCTTCTTTTAAAAAGCAGGTTAAAATTACAGTTTTCTCCAACTTTTGACATTATTCTCTTTAAACAGAAGCTCTACTCTTTCATCTTCATAAATCCATATTTCATACCCTTCAAGGGTAGTATGAACTCTATCAGGTAACCCAACCTTAGATATAATCTCATTTTTTGTATCTCCGATAATCAATATTGTATCTTCGTCAACGATATGATAATCCTTTTTATCTGCGCCTTCATCAAAGCCGGTTTTGATATCCAGCCCAAAGGCTCCTTCGCGAGTACCGGTACAATCCCGCATCTGCACACAGCCGGAAAGGGCAAAAATAATTACCATTAGAAAAACGCTATTTTTGAGATTCATTCAATTACCTCCTTTTCACAAAATTTGCATTTTTTGTCCACACCCCTGACAAATAAAAGAGGAAAAACTATATCACTAACACAACAAGGGAGCCAGACGGCTAAAAACAAAAAGATAAAAATGGCCGGATAGATGAACCAACTTATCACCCCGCAAGAAGCCATAAGAATGTGAGCGAGAGAAGCCCAGGTGCTCAATAATACATGCCCGGCATGAGGAAACTTGGTTCTTGGCCTAAAATAAGCTATTGTAATCCCCAATAAAGCCATAGGATTTACCAACCACCATTCTTCAATAAACCCTATATGAGGAGCCCGCCGCGGCATCTTAAGCAATATCTCACCTAGATAAGGAATTACGGAATCACTGAGGGTGGCTATCCCTACTGAACCAAAATATCCTACCAGCAATAAAAAGACAGGGTTGCATTTCTGGTTTTTTTGACGGCACTTATAAAGCCTATACATAGAGGCGGTGACAAGCGCACTCAATAAAACATGCAAGGGATGAAACAAATAAAATAGTTTATAGGAAATGCTCTCTGGAGCACCACGAAAACCAACCATAAAAGCGATTCCAGTTACAGCTCCGAAAGCAGTAAAAGGAGCGTGGTGTTTTAATTCATGTAATATGCGCTTGAACACATCAACCCCCGTTTAAAACACAATACTTAAAATAAAACTTATTTGGACTTCGGCGCTCTCTCACCAAAAATGGCCGTCCCAACCCTGATGACATTAGCCTCTTGCTCTAAGGCTATTCTGTATGAATCACTCATCCCCATTGACAGATACCGCCAATCACGAAGTTTTAAGCTACCGCGGGCAATACTAAAAAATAATTCTTTTGTTTTGCCAAAGTAATTTTTTAAGTCCTGCCGGCTTGAAGTATTCGGCCCCATAGTCATAAGACCGCAAGGTTTTAAATATTTTAATCTTAGAATGTTCTTTAGTAATTCTTCTACGTCATTGGCAAGAACACCTTGCTTTTGTGACTCAACAGCAGAATTGACTTCTATTAAAACCGGCAGTTGTTTGCCGATTTTTTCACACTCTTTATCCAAAATAACAGCCAGCTCAAGCGAATCAAGTGTTTCTATCATATCGAATATCCTTACGGCTATTTTTGCTTTGTTTTTCTGCAAGTGCCCAATCAGGTGCCATTTGACACAGGAGCCAAGAATATCAAACTTTCTTTTGGCTTCCTGAATATAGTTTTCCCCTATTATGCTAATCCCGGCCGCTTGAGCTTCTTTGATCTCTTCTATGCTGCGGGTTTTTGCCGCAGCCACCAGGTCAACACCTTCAGGTAAACTTTCTAATAATTTTTTAACGTTTTCTTTTATCATTTAAAATATAGTGTTTTTGTTTTCCACGGATAATCTGGCGTATCCTGCAGTTATGAAGAAGGAGCCCCAGAAAATTATCTATTATTTTTTCCCCGCATCCAAACACAGAAGCCAAATCTTTGGCTGTAGCCGGACGCCTGGCAATATAGGACAATATTTGGCTGGCAACATTTGGATCAAACCGCTTTAATTCTATATTTTTACCGCGGTTAAACGGTACTGTAGCTGCATCTCCGATAATTTTTCTAAAACGCTCGATGTTTTTTTTACTTGGAGATAAAACCTTTTTCGCCGGAGGCCTGACAGGAAGATTTAAGTGTACCTTATCGGGTTTAATGAGATTAATGGCTTTTTGCATGGCTTTTGCTTCCTTTACGCTATCGTTAATACCCTTCAGAAGCATTACTTCAAGCCAAATTTTCCCTTTGAACTCTCTGCGTAAGGCTATCAATCCTTTAAGTATTTTTTCAAATTTTACGTCTTTGCAGGGGCGATTGATTTTACGAAAAGTAGCCTCAATGGCCGAATCAAGCGAAGGCACTATCAAATCTGCTTGTTTTAGCTCCTGTCTAACCTGCCTGCGGGACAAAAGCGAAGAGTTAGTTATGACGCAAATCTGGCATCTATTTTGGTTTATTTTTTTTATCGCACCTATAATTTTATCCAAATTTTTATGCAAAGTGGGCTCGCCGGAGCCGGAAATAGTAATATAATCTATATGTTTCTTGTTTTTTAGAATCTCTTTGAGCTCTCGTTTAAAACTATTCAAATTGACGCTTTCGAAACGCCGGGTAGTTCTTTTTTTAGAAAAGCCAAGCTGACAATATACGCAACTAAAAGAACAGGTTTTTACTGGCATTAAATCTACGCCTAAAGAAAAACCCAACCGCCTTGAAGGAACCGGACCGTAGAAATAACCCATATCACCTCTTTTTTAAATACCCCAGGAGCTGTCCTATTATACAAAAATCCCAATGTTTCTGCAAGGCAAGCTCTCTTTTAAAACAAACCAAAATGCAGAAACTTGACAATTCTATTTAAGCATCCTAAGGTTAGCCTTTAAAGTTTTTTTGAGGCTATCAGCATAAGAAGGATTGAGCAGGAGAGTGTAATCTTTTGTGTCTATAAAAAACAAATTGTTCAACCCTATGGCCAAAACTTTTTTTCCGGGATTATCGACATATATAAAATTTTTTCCGCCTTGGTTTATCAAAACCTTTCCCTTCTTAACATTGCCTTTTTTATCTTTAGTTAAAACGTCATACACGGCCTGCCAACTTCCAAAGTCCTTCCAAGAAAACTTTGCCTTAATTAGTTTAGCTTTTTTTGTCTTCTCCATTATTGCCTTATCAAAAGGCAAATCGTTTATTTTTTTATAACTGGAAATAAGCTTTTTCCTGGACAATCCTCTCTGGAAATAGCAAAACTCAGGATAATACTTTTCATACTCCTGCAAAAGAGTCGATACAGAGGCTATGAACATACCACTGTTATAAAAAGCGTTTCCCTGCAAAATCAACCTTTTGGCTAAACGTAAAGAAGGCTTTTCTATAAATTTCTTTACTGAAAATACTCCCTTTTTACTTTTAGCATCGACCTGAATATAACCAAACTGGCTTGTCGCTTCCTTAGGTTTTATGCCCAAGGTGCATATAAATCCTCTCGCGGCGGTTGTTAAAGCCTTGCCGAGAGCGGCATAAAAATACTTCTCTTCTTTTATAAAGTGATCGACCGGAGATACAATAATTCTTTCTTCAGAAAACTTCCTAAGCTGGGTCAAGGCAAACAAAATAGCCGGTGCGGTATTCTTACCGGCCGGTTCCAAAAAAATATTTTTTTCTTTAACTAACCTTGATCTAACTAAAGCTCCCCTTTCTTTCTGGTTAGCAACTAAAAATATCCTATCCCGGCTAGTCACTTTCAGAAATCTGTTAATGGTCATCTCCAGAGGCGAAAATCCAAAAATATTAATGAAATTTTTGCTTTTATATTCAGAAAGAGGCCACAATCTTAATGACCTGCCTCCACAGAGAATTAATACCAAAGGTTTAGAGATTTTATTCACTAGACTCCTTCATCCTGGACGAAAAGTATCCTCCCGTATACCCGTCAATAATAGCAGTTAATTCTTCCAATCTCAATTGTTTTTCTTGGATTTCATCTTCGGGTATGTTGCCAGAAGAGATCTCCCGGCCAAGACGCAGCCTTTCAAAATAAACCCGATTAATTTCATCAAGGATATCAAGCCGCAGCTGAGTATTCAGGCGGCTCCTCGTATCTACATCATCTTCGTAAGTATTCCATACGAGATCACCGACATCCCAGGAAAGAGAAACGCCCCAATCGTAAGGGCCTATGTAGTATTTATCCGCGCCACTATCATAGTTTATCGTCTTGTCGTAATCCAGGTTTACATCCGGGAATAAAGCTCTATATTTAAGCGCCTTTCTCCAACGCTTTATTTTCTCAGGATGAACCTCATTGTAACGCATGGCAGCTTGCTGGATATCTCTAATAGACGGCTTGGCAGAGAAAACTTTACCTTTGTTTATTGGATTGCCTTTGGAAGACAAGGTGAAATAATCATTTTGGAACAGCCCACTTGAAGTAGCAAGATACATCACCCCTCGAGGAGTAATGTCCACCCAGGAAATGTAGGAAGAAGACAACCCTTCAAAGATCTGCTTTGAGGTCTTTTTAGATGGATTGGCCAGGAAAAATCCTTTTTCAGTCCCTAAAAAAATATCTTCTTCGGATAAGCCAGTTTGAGCAATACAATTAATAGAAAGGCTGTCTATGCCGGAAATAAAAGCTTTTTGCCAGCTTTTCCCTGAATCAACAGAATCATATAGGCCCTGGTTAGTTCCCAACCAAATATGTTCTTTATTAAGGTTATCAACTTTAATCACTTTTGCCAGCAGAAACTGGCCTTCGTCTTCATTCTCTGCTCTCATCACAAACAATCTTTGCCCAAAACCATCCTCACCAAAAAAATACACCCCCCTATCGGTAGCTAAATATAACCCTTTAACAGCCGGCTCTATATAATAAACTAAAAAATTCTTTAAACATTTTGCCGTATGCCATATTAAGCTGTCTTCGGAAGCAAACCTTAATCCACAGGCTGTACCTACGTAAATAACACCTTTGTGCTTGGCTGCAGCATAAATAATCCCATCTTCTTCTGAGGTAGAGTATATTTGCTCCAATTCGTCCTTAAACCGGTAAAGATGCCTAGCGGTAGCGATATAGAGAACCCCGGCTAAATGAAGATCAAAAAAAATATGCTGGATATTCTCATCTTTAAAAACGGCTATTTTTTCGAAGTCCTTGGCAGCGTTCGTACTTTTATACAGTGAATTCTTTGAGGCAACACAGATAATCTCGGAATTGAAGGGATAGACAACAACTTGTTTGATGTTGCTACTTTCTAAAGTCTCAACGGGTTTAAAGAGGCAGAACCCACTCGCAAAGGGAATTATCAAAAGGAAGGAAAGAAAAAAAATTGTTTTCTTCACTTAACTAACAGCTGATTTATTAGCCAAAATTTTAGGCTCTTCTTTGGCTAAATCTTGAATCTATCAAAATAAAGCTGTTCTACCATCTTTGAAGAAAATCTTATTTATGTCTTTAGCGTAGTGTCCTAGGAAGGGTTAACAACGCTTCGCTGAAAGCGAAGATTGGTTTTTCGTTGTTCCCCGTCTTGTTCTCTCTCTAGCAAGCCGCAAATTATTGTTAATGAGCTTTTGCCGCACAATATAGCAATGTGCCGAGGAAGGGTTAACAACGCTTCGCTGAAGGCGAAGATTGGTTCTTCGTTGTTCCCCGTCTCGTTCTTTCTCTAGCAAGCCGCAAATTATTGTTAATGAGCTTTTGGCGCACAATATAGCAATGTGCCGAGGAAGGGTTAACAACGCTTCGCTGAAAGCGAAGATTGGTTTTTCGTTGTTCCCCGTCTTGTTCTCTCTCTAGCAAGCCGCAAATTATTGTTAATGAGCTTTTGCCGCACAATAT
>JBAYNQ010000017.1:0-11476 GCA_041678705.1 Candidatus Omnitrophota bacterium | reverse complement strand
TTATCGATATCCTGTAAGTTTGACTCCAGGGCCTTTTCACGCCAAAGCCTTTTCCGGGTACAATGACGGCAATACATGAAACATTGTGAGGTTACAATAAGCAAAGCTCTATCGGGATAACGATGAACCAGGCAGCTTACCGGAGACATCTGCTCTTCAGCAAGAGGGTCCATAGACTCTTCTCCCGACACTTCAAATTCCTCTGGCGAAGGTATGCACTGAGCTCTTATGGGATCTTTGGAGTCGTAACGGTTCTTTATCAAAGAAAAATAGTAGAAAGGAACCCTTAGATGATAAGTCTCGGCAACATTCTCTAGTTTTTTCTTCTCTTGAGGAGAAAAAGAAATAACCTTAGATAAATCATGGATATTCTGAAAAAAATTTTTATAAGTTTTAGTTTGTGGCTTAATCTCTAAGGCCGCCGCGTGTCCTCCAGGCTCCTCTTCCGGCAAATTCATATTTGTTGCCGTTTTGTCCATTTTTTATTCTCCTGTTTTTATGCTCCTTTTAAAACGCGCAAAGGGAAACAGTCCCAACTTTTATACGGAATTATTGTTATTCAGCACCTAAATCCTGCTCGCTGTCGTCATCCGGCATATCCTGAAATCCCTCATCCTGAGAAATAGGCCATTGCTCTTCATCAAAAATATATTCGAAACTTACGGCCTTTAAGCCTTCGGCAGTGTTCTCAGCGGTGATAGCCACTTTATCGCCTATCGCAAAATAGGCTTCATCAAAAAATGCTTTATCGGTCATAATTGTCTTGCCATCAACAACCATAGATGAGCCGTCAGCGGAAATACGCTCTATGGCTCCCTTAACTACTAAACTTTCTCCCTCGGCAAAGCTGGAAAAAGCAAACAGGAAAATTCCTGCCGCGAGCATCAAAAGAACTAAAATTTTTCTACTCATATGCCCTCCCTTTATTGGAATTAAGCCTAAAAATTATTCGTCTTCCTTATCTTCTTCATCCTCATAATCATCATCACAATCTTCCGCAAAGCCTATCGATTCCTCTACTTCGACTGGATCAAGATTAAGAATCTTTAGCTCTCCGCAACAACCCGGACAATCAGTAGTCTCTCCGATTTCTAAATCAGGCTCCAACTCGAAATTTTCTCCACAAACCGGACATTTAACTCTTTTACCCATACACACCTCCATTTTAATATAAAAATATTTAAAAACCAGAAACCTTTTCTAAACGTAACGGCTCAATAGAAATAACCTCCAACTCTTCAAAGCATTCACTGCAATAGGTAATATCCCCTTTTACCAGGCCTTCCTCCAACTCGAAATGCTCCTTACACGCCGGACACCTAAACTTGCAAGCCATTTCAACCTCCTTTAGCTAAACCAGCTTTACAATTCCAATAGACAGCAGCCAATTTTATGCAGATCATGATAGAGCTATCCGCATATAGATATTTCGCTTTTTGTGCAAAACCCAATGGCACCAACTTACTCATGGATATTCTTATTGTATTAATCGTCAGGTAGGTTACTTTTTTTTCTTTTTCCCATTACGCATTGCCTCGTTATCCTTTTTAAAAATATTAACATTTTTAAACTGAGAAATAATAAACGAAACAACTTTTCTTTGAGGCAAGTCCGGGCTTAGATTAAGCCCGTAATAAACAAGATTTCCTTCTCTACGGTCTATGACTATTCTCAGGAGGCGCAAACGGGAAAGATGCTTTGAGGCAGCCGGCTGGCTAACACCAAGGTACGAGCAGATTTCTTTAACCGTTAGCTCCCTGCCATTAAGAATATTAAGAATTCTTAACCGGGTATCTTCGGCACAAGCTTTGAAAATTTGCCGTAGCGTTTTTAAACTCATGTTTTAGACAAAAAATGTTCAATAAGTGTATTCCTATATACGTATATACTCTATAAGTTTATTTTTGTCAAGTTATTTCGGAAAAATTTCAGACAGAACCGTGCTTCTATGCGGCTATAACGCAGACATTGCCCCTTATGTCCTCTAACCTCCCAAAACATATAAGTTTGTCGCCCAGTATAATCTTAGTATCGGCCGAAGGGTTAGGGAAAACCTGCCCTTTTCTTTCTACAACCAGCACTGTCACCCCTCTCTGGCGTAGGCCAGCTTCCAGCAAAGTTTTATTAAGAACCGGGCTCCTATCGCAGACGCCAATCTGAGAAACCCCGTAGCCGCCAGTCGCAACTAAAAGCTCTTCGAAAGACACCTGGCTGACGACTCTTTTAGAAATTATTTTTCGTTGTAAAAAAGCGGTCAAACCCCTTCCTAAGCGGGAATGTAAAAGCACCCTGTAGATTATATATACAGCGATTACAATTATTGTAAGGTTTATCCAGGGCAGAAAAGAGGATGGAAAAACCAAATGCAAGAATGGTATGGTAAACTGCGGCAATAACGTGTTTGGCCGCAAAGAATTAGCAAAAGTAGCGATAAGGGTTACTAAACCAGCGTGCCCTAAGATAATCAAGGCAGAGGCTATACGCCTGCGTTGAGGGCTGGCGGTAATCAGTTCAGACTCCCTTGTCGTGAACCCTGTGCCGGTAAAACAGGAAAGCGCCTGAAATTTTGCCAGGGACCACTCAAGCCCGGTAAGCTGCAAGGCAACAGCTCCAATCCTTACCACAACAAAAGAAGCTCCGATAACAACAATAAACAGCAATAAATTCATATATAGCCTCCTATATCTTTAAACTCTTGTCGAGCCTGTTTTTAACGCTTATTTAAGATTGTTAAATTAGAGAAGAAAAGCCATGGGGAATAAAATAGCTTTTTGCAATGGCTAAAGCCATTTTTTTCGTTTAAAATAAACCAGCATACCTGCAACAACCATTAGCATAAGGCCCCAGACAAACGCGTAACCATAACGCCAATGAAGTTCAGGCATATTCCACTTAGAAATTCCGGTATCAAAATTCATCCCGTATATTCCGGCAATAAAAGTCAGAGGTATAAAAATGGTAGCTATAACGGTAAGAACTTTCATGACTTCATTCATTCGGTTGCTTACGCTTGACAGATAGATATCCAACATCCCGGAAACTAAATCCCGTGAGGTTTCGATTGTGTCTATGACTTGTATAGTATGATCGTAGACATCTCTGAAATACACCCCGGTAGAAAGGTTTATTAATTTAGATTCTATCCTCTGCAAACCGCTAATAACCTCTCTCAGCGGCCAGACCGATTTTCTCAAAAAGATAGTATCACTCTTTAAATTATGAATTGCCTGAAGTATTTTAGGTGTGGGATTTGAAACAAGTTCTTCTTCCATATCCTCTATTCTTTCTCCCATACCCTCCAGGATAGTGAAATAATTATCCACTACCGCGTCTATCAAGGCATAGGCCAGATAATCAGAGCCCATCTTTCTTATGCGGCCTTTTGAGTTTCTAATCCTATCCCGAACCACGCCAAACACATCTCCTTCTTTTTCCTGGAAAGAGATAACATAATTGCTGCCGATTACCATACTGACCTGTTCACTTTCAAAATCGCCGTTTCCGTGGCCCTGATAAAGCATTTTAATAGCTACGAACAAGTAATCTTCGAAATCCTCCATCTTCGGCCTCTGGGCAGTGCTGACGATATCTTCTAAGACCAAAGGATGAATATTAAAATGCTTGCCTATCTTTTCTATAATCTGGAAATCATGCACCCCATCAACGTTAACCCAGGTTACCGTCGGTTTATCTTTAAAAGGAAAACACTCTTCTACTGATTTGACTTCCTTTTCCTGGAATTTACTCACGTCATAATCGATGATAGATATTTTGACTGCTTCCTTAAAGCTGGTTTTGGCAGTTTGTTTATTTTTTCTTTGTCTCGACATATATCTTACCCCCCCCAATCAAGATTTACTGTGCACGATCTTATCTAAAAACAAAAAACCGGCTCAACGCCGGCTAATATTTTTTCTTTTGTTTACAACTAACGTTCTAAACCACATTTGGCCTCCAAGCATATTGACAAGGAAAACAATGCCTTTTATGGAATTAACTTCTTAAATTAGTCTACTTTCAAGACAAAAGTTTGTCAATCTAAATGAAATAAGCCTTATTACAAGAATACCACTTAATAAAAACCCCAATTTCAAAATCCGAAATCTTAAATTCTAAGCTCTAACATATTTAGAGTTTAGGATTTCGTATTTAAAATTTTATCTAGACAAGCTATTTCTATGTATTTCCATATATTTCTACCGTATTTCCGCTAAAGAAATGTTCTTTCGGTTTTCGGTTAGCGCCCGCTTGCCGGTAGGCAAGGTCTTAACTTCCCTATTCTTTATGTTTTTTAGTCTTTTAGTTTTTATGTTCTTCAGTCTTTCTGTTTTTAGTTCTTTAGTTTTCTGTTTTTTGGTTTTTTGGTTTTTCTTAACCTCAACCTCAACCTTAACCTATATATTCTATCGTCTATGGACTATCGACCGTGGACCGTGGACTTTTTTTAAGCCTCAACCTTAACCTGGCATCTAAACACAACCTGTGGCTTGCAACTTGAAACTTGCAGTTTAAAGCTTACAGCTTCCTTCCGCCTCTTTCTCTATTTTAACTATCAAAGAATCTATATCTTTGCTGACGTGGCCGGGAAGAAGTTTAAGCATGTCGATATCCCGCCTGAAAGCCCTTAAAACCCCCAGGAAACGATTTATCGCTATCCGGCTTTCTTTAATCCTCTCTTTTTCGGGATCAATCTCTTTGCGGCGCTTAAGTATTAGGGCAGTTAAATCCTTTTTAACTTGACTGGTATCTTTGCCGTCCTCAAAGATTTCTTTCTTTATGTTTTCATAATCACTTTCGTCCAGATTTTTTTTTGCCTTCTGTAATGCCTCGACAGCCTCGTAAGAAGGGACAACCTGATGTTCCTTTGAAGAAGCTGAGTCACTCTCCAGCAGATACCTGGGCGCTTCCTTTTCCAAAAACGAATAAGAGTTTATCAACTTCATTGCCGTATGCTTTCGCACTTTGACTTCCCGGGCCGTGTATTGGTCAAAAGTATCATACCCCCAGTTCTTGTACAATTTGTCTTTCCATACCAGTTGCAAGGCCTGAGCTAAGTTTTTCCAGGAATCCTTAAATTCCTGGGCGCTTTGGAGAACTTTACCTCTTACGGCTTCAGAATCCATGTCCGCAAGAGTCTTTTGGGTATCGTTAAGATTTTGAGATTTCACAACTTCAAGCTTCATACAACATCCTTTCTTTTGTAACCGCCTATATAAAAAACTAAAGAACCAAAAAGCAAGAAAACTGAAAAGAGAAAAACAAAAAGACCGGAAAGCATAAAAGCTTAAGAATACTAGTCTAAATAGTTACAACAGGAATCTCTAACCTATCCAAAATAACCCTTGCCCAGCCTGCATTACCTCGTTACAATGCGGGTTTGCAACAAAGGTTTCTTCCAACTATATTTTACCCAAAAACATGAGCATCCCTATGACCACGAATACCGAGGCTCCACAATAACGTATCAATTCCGGCTTGAGATACTTAGCCGCGACGGAGCCTATCAAAACCGAAATTGCCGTAACCACGATATAGGCGGAAACAGAACCAAGCAAAACGGTAAAGGGACGGCCGCTTTTAGCCGACATACTTATTCCTACAAGCTGAGTTTTGTCGGCAAGTTCGGCAAAAAATATGGCCCCAAAAGTAGCCAGAAACACCTTCCAATCCATAATTAAACCTCCGGTATTTTTTACACCTATCTTAAAAAATATCAACTTCTAAGCGCTTTAGCAATGCTATCAGCTTTGCTAAAGGCAAGCCGACAACATTGTAAAAACATCCCTCGATTCTGTCGATAAAAGCTGCACCCGGACCCTGTATGTCAAAACTTCCAGCCTTATCCAAAGGAGAAAACTTGCGGCAATACTTTTCAATATCTTCATCACTCAAAGCGCACATATACACTTTGGTTTTATCGTAAGTTGTTAGGACTCTGGAACCGGCAATATCAACAACGGCAAGGCCTGTATAAACCCAGTGAGGATTATGACAAAGAAATTTTAAGGTCCGGGCAGCATCTTTTAGATTTTTAGGCTTTCCGATAATTTTCCCTTTCGCTAAAACAACCGTATCGGCTGCGATAATTATTCCTTTATTAAACCTGCCGGCGGCATCTTCAGCTTTTAGGCGGGCATTACTGATAACAAGCCTGGAGCAGTTTGACCTAGAGAGGCGGCTCTCTTTCGCTTTTGAGGAAAAGACGGTAAACTTTAAGCCAATTTGACGTAAAACTTTCTGGCGAGCTAAAGATTTAGACGCTAAAATTATCCTAGCCATAAGACGCACTCCTGCCTGCTAAAAAACCGGTGGAAAAAGCCTGCTGGATATTATATCCTCCGCTGGAAGCCGAACAATCTATTATTTCGCCGGCAAAATAAAATCCAGGAATTATTCTGGACTCCATAGTTTTAGGATTAATTTCTCTGGTTGGAATTCCTCCCTGAGTCACCATGCCTTCATCTAAAGGCAAAGTCCCTTTTACTGTAAAAGCTATTTTTTTAAAAGCCCTGATGATAGCCAAACGCTGCAGCCTATCAAGTTGGCTGGCTCTACAGGCAGCGTCAAAACCGAAAACCACAGACAGGGCATCCACCATCCTTAGCGGTAAAAAAGAACTTAAAATATTTTTAACCCTGCTCGAACCTCTGTCCTTAAACAATCCAATGAGCTTTTTGTTCCACTCTTGCTCTGAAGTGTCGGGAAAAATATCAAGGAATAACGAAACTTGTTGCTGCTTTTTCAATTCTGCTGCTACCAAGCCGCTAAGGTCAAGGACCAAAGGGCCGGAAATACCAAAATGCGTAAATATTATCCCTCCGATACCGGAAGCTATTTTTTTATTTTTAGCGCGAAAAATCAGCTTTACCCTGCCAAGAGCGATACCCTGCGCTTTTTTAATCCAGTTTTCTTTGAGAATCAAGGGAATTAACCCTGCAGTTGGCTCGACTATTTGATGACGTAAGCTTTTAGCAATATCAAAGCCTTCTCCGCTTGAACCGGTAGCCCGGTAAGTAACTCCTCCTGTGGCAAGAATTACTTTTTTTGCTTTCAATATATTCTGCCCCTTAACATAAATACAGAAATAATTTTCATCGCGAATTACCCTTTGAACCCGGAAATTGTAAAATATTCCTACTGTTTCCTGCCGCAAACACCTGCGTAAAACATCCAGAACTGAACCTGCTCTATTAGAAACAGGAAATACGCGGCCATCTTCTTCAATCCTTGATTTGAGCCCTTTATCTTTGAAAAAAGAAATTACATCCTGATTAGAAAATACAGCAAGAGCCGGCCGTAGGAAATTTCCGGCTTTACCAAATCTCTCAATAAATTCTTCTGGGCTTGTGTTATTAGTAAAATTACACCTGCCTCCCCCGCTTAATAAAATCTTTTTTCCCAGTTCTTTGTTTTTCTCGAGTAAAACAACCTTGGCACCGGATTTGGAGGCCTGAATTGCCGCCATACAACCAGCGGGGCCGGCTCCAATAACCGCGACATCGTAAACTTTGTCCATTTTGATCATTTCAGTATGTTTCTATTGCCCGACGGATATTTTGGCAGACAAAAACCGGCCGAGATACCAGATACCGGATTTTAACGTAGAAAAACTATCCACATAGCTTAGGGCGGGAACAAAATATTCAGTCTGCCCGAGGCAGATGTTTTATGGATTCCAACGATTTCTGCAATTCCTCTTGTGGAAGTGAATATTCAGAAAGCTTTCCTTCAAGAAACTTTTCATACCCCAGTAAATCCATAAGGCCATGGCCGCTGTAGCTAAAAAGAATCACTTTTTCTTTACCTTCGTCCTTAGCTTTTTTAGCCTCATCTATCACGCAGGCAATAGCATGGCTGGTCTCCGGAGCACAAATCGTACCCTCGGTTCTAGCCCAGAGAAGCGCGGATTCATAACATTTTATTTGATGATAAGCTTTTGGCGTAACCAGGCCCTCTTTTACGGCCTGGCTGACTAAAGGCGACATTCCATGATAACGCAGGCCTCCGGCGTGAATCGGCGGCGGGACAAAACCGTGCCCCAAGGTAAACATAGCTAGAAGCGGAGTCATTTGCGCGGTATCACCAAAATCATACTGGAAAGGCCCACGGGTAAGTGTGGGGCAAGCTGTAGGTTCTGCGGCTATAACAGCAATATCTTCTCCATTTATTTTGTCACAGACAAAGGGAAAAGACAACCCGGCAAAATTGCTTCCTCCTCCAGCACAACCGATAACAACATCCGCCTTTTTCTCGCCGGCTAAGGATAATTGTTTTTTAGCTTCCAAACCAATTATTGTCTGATGCAGCATCACATGGTTTAGGACACTACCCAAAGCGTATCGGGTCTTTCCGCTCTTATCGCCTACCGCTTCCTCAATCGCTTCACTTATTGCTATACCCAGGCTCCCGGGGGTATCGGGCATTTCTTTAAGAATTTTTTGCCCGAATTCTGTCCGGTTGCTGGGACTGGCAACACACTCACCTCCCCATATACGCATCATTGTTTTGCGTAAAGGCTTCTGGTCAAAGCTGATTCTGACCATATATATTTTACATTCCAAACCTACAATATTGCAGGCAAAAGCCAGAGCGCTTCCCCATTGTCCGGCTCCGGTTTCCGTAGTCAGGCGCTTAATGCCAAATTGTTTATTGTACCAGGCCTGGACCACAGCCGTATTAGGCTTATGACTGCCCGGGGGGCTTAAACTTTCGTCTTTATAATAAATGCGCGCCGGGGTTTTTAAATATTCTTCAAGAAAAACAGCCCGCTTTAAAGGAGCCGGCCTCCAACGATAAAGAATCTCAATTACCTCTTTGGGGATATCAACCCAGCGCTGTCTGCTGACTTCCTGTTCAATTAAATTCATCGGGAAAACTGCCGCCAGCATATCAGGGCTAATCGGTTTTCCATCAGGCCCTAAAGGAGGCTTAGGAGGATTCGGCAGATCCGCGGCCAAATTGTACCATTGCTTAGGAATATCATTCTTGGATAAAAAAAATTCTTTTACGCTCATTTTTTACTCCTTACTAATGATAAAATTAACTTTTCTTTAATTCTCCGGCTTTACGCAAAACTATTTTTACAATTATCGGCCCTATAAGCTCATGAATAACAGTTGCTCCAATAATAACGCTAATAATAATATCTGCCATTTTATTAAAAGCAGGGTGTTGTTTCATCAATAGCGCCAACCCGATAACAATACCGCCGGCAGGAACAAGGCCTCCGCCGGTATATTTTTTAACGTTACTGGAAGATTTCGCTATAGTTGCGCCTACTGCCGTACCAAAGACTTTACCGATAATTCTGAATAAAGCAAATAAAAATACAAGGCCAAAGACTTTAGATAAAACTGAAAAATCAAGCTGCATGCCTGATATAGTAAAAAACATAACAAATATAACTTCTTCGGTATAGCGTTCCAATATTTCAAAAATTCTGTCCCGCTTAGGATTAAAATTAACTACTATCGCTCCCATCACCATAGTGCAAAGAAGCTCATCGAATTTAAATATATTAGCTAAACCGAAACACAAAGCTAATAACGCCGCAACAAGCACAATTAGAGAGCCGTCAGTGCCTTTTTTAATAAACCGGCAGACGAAATTAAAAACGACCCCGAAAATACAGCCTAAAGCCAGTGAACCCAAAACAATTAGGCAAGGCTCAACCATAGAGCTATATAGATCAAACTTGGCATGCGTAACAAAAACTTCAGCCAGGACGATAGCAAAACTGTAATTCATTATCCCCAGGGCGTCATCAAGCGCGGAAACCCCCATAATCGTCGATGTCACTTCCCCCTCGGCTTTATATTCATGGGTAACCGCCAAAGTAGCCGAAGGGTCAGTCGGGGAAGCCAGTGAGCCCAGCAAAAGCGCAAGAGGGATAAGTGTCGCAGTGTAAGAAATGCCGCTTCCGTGCACAAAAAACGGTAAAACAAGCAAAAGGCCAGCCACCACAGCCAGAAAAGCCCCCTCAGCTTCAAAAAGCGTAATATAAAGAATACCTTTGCCTAATTTTTTTATTTTGGGAAGAAAAAGGCTGCCGCCGATAGAAAATGTAATAAAGCAAAGAGAGAAATTAGTTATTGCTTCGGTAGGTTTAGTAAGATTGTCGGGCAGCCAATCAAAAATACCGGGATTAAGCAGTATGCCGGCAAGGATATAGCCGGTTATCTTTGGCAGCCTCACCTTGACGGCTAATTCACCAAGAACAAAACCGGTAAAAAGGATAACCCCTATGATTAAAATTCCGCTCATACCCTTCAACCTCCATCATTAGGCTCAGGTACTTGTCAAATAAAGCAAAACTTTGCAAATCGTTTTTTTAAGCTATATCTATAGCCTTATCCAGATACACATCCTGTATGGCGTTCAGAATTTCTACCCCTTCTTTCATGGGTTTCTGAAAAGCTTTACGTCCGGAAATCAGGCCGGTGCCTCCGGCTCTCTTGTTAATCACCGCGGTTTTGACAGCCTGTTCTAAATCGTTTTTTCCGGAAGGGCCGCCGGAATTTATCAAACCTGCCCGGCCCATATAGCAGTTAGCAAGTTGGTAGCGTGTTAAGTCTATCGGGTGCTCAGAAGATAGCTTCTCATATACAAAAGGATGAGTTTTTCCAAAATTAATCGCGGTAAATCCTCCATTATTGGTAGGGAGCTTCTGCTTTATTATATCCGCTTCTATGGTTACTCCTAAATGATTAGCTTGGCCGGTTAAATCAGCTGAGGTATGGTAATCTTTACCATCTTTTTTAAAACCGTCATTGCGCAGATAGCACCATAAAACCGTAAACATTCCCAGTTGGTGGGCCCGATAAAATTCCTGGCTTATTTCTTCAATTTGACGCCGGGACTCCTGTGAGCCAAAATATATGGTAGCCCCCACTCCGGCCGCGCCCATATCATAAGCCTGCTCTACCGAAGCAAACAATCGCTGGTCAAATGAATTTGGAAAAGTCAAAAGCTCATTATGGTTAATCTTTACGATAAAAGGTATTTTGTGGGCATATTTGCGGGAAACCGCCCCTAATACTCCCAGGGTAGAAGCAACAGCATTGCAGCCCCCTTCAATAGCCAGTTTTACAATGTTTTCAGGGTCAAAATAAGCCGGGTTAGGCGCAAAAGAGGCCCCCGCAGAGTGCTCTATCCCCTGGTCAACAGGCAGTATGGAAAGATAGCCGGTACCCGCGAGCCTTCCATGCCCAAAAAGTCCCTGCAAGCTTCGCAAAACGTTGCTATTCCTATCAGAAACAGCATAAACTCGGTCAATGAAATCCGGGCCGGGAAGATGAAGGTTTTCCTTAGAAATAGTTTCACACTTATGCTCTAACAAATTTTTAGCATCATCACCCAGCAAGTTAATTATTTTACTACTCATAGCTTCCTCCTTCTAATCATATCAAGTTGCTAAATAGGTTATTTATTGTAACCCAATTATTAAAACTTATCAAGCATTACGTGAGAGAAAAGT
>JBAYNQ010000016.1:0-11484 GCA_041678705.1 Candidatus Omnitrophota bacterium | reverse complement strand
TTTTTTCCAAAATTATATATTCTCATTTGCTTACCTTTTGGCCAAGGAAACGGTAAATATTCATCTTCCGGATAAATATTTCCTTGCTTATCCACTCGGATAACAGGCCTGGGCCATTTTAGTTTCTCCTTTTTTTCTCCGGTATCACCATTTTCTACATACTCAACCTGATAAAAATCATTTTCGAGATGCGCTAGTCGTAAATCGTATGCAAACCATTTGCCACCAACAAGAGGAATATCTTCCGGAACTACTTCGGCCCACACAATTCCTACTATGGTTTGATCATAGAAGCCTTTTATTTTATAAAGAGATGTCCACCTCATTTGATCATTACGTATTTCATCGGCAAAATTACGAATACAAGCAGCAACCAAGGGAGCTTCATTTCTATCATTGCTAATAAGTTCTTTTCCGTACGCTTTCGCAAGATGAGCAACGCCAGCGACAATAACTGTAGCATGATGCCGGCCTTCATAATTACCTTCATTTCCAAGCTCGTATGGATTAAAACACTTGAGTAAAAGATATTGGCCACCATCAGCTAAATAAACCTCACCGGTAATCTCCTTATTAATCCGCACGAAGAAGCTGCTGAGTTCTACAGGATTATCAAAAATAAGCTCGATCAAATCGTTATTGTGACGAGCATTATGTAACTGAATAACTAACCCTTTATCTTTCAAAGACCTTAGGTCTTTAGGGAAAGATTGATTGGGCGAGCTGGCATTATTTCGTATTCCGTATTTCGTATATCGCATATCGCGTGCCGGCGAGGAGCCGCCGTTGTCGAGAAATGGCGAGCTAGCCCTAAGATCATTAGGAGAAGGGAAAGTATTCTTTCCTTTTTTATCAAACACTTGCGCGCAATAATACAACAATTCTTCTATAGGATAGTGCTTTCCTGCCACTTTTGGATTATCAGACTGTAACATCTGCAGCTTTAAGCTTAAACACATGGCGCTTCCCCATCTTTGTTGTATTTCTTCAATAGATAACAACTGTTTGTTGCTGACAATTTCAATGGGTATATATTTCCATCCCCAATACTCATTGGCACCAAAAAATACACTTATCCAACTAGGTTGTACTGCAAAAATTACATTCATAGATAGGCCATTTACCATTCCTGTGGCAACAGTTACAATGGTAAAAGTTAAGAATTTCTTAAGAGTAGCTAAATCATCGTTCGACGGACTAGCATATTTTTTTATTAGCAAACGTTCTTCTGACTTGATTTCATATGATATAGGATGAGAATGCCAAAGCATATGATTTTTATCACGCTGTTTACGCCCAAGTCTCAATAATGCATGAGGTGTTGTTATACCAAACAAAGCTTCGCTTTCAACACCTTTGCTCTCTATAGTATAAAAACTATTAAAATAACTTCTTTGAGCTATAAGTAATCCGGAGGGCTCTAATATATTATCTTGGGAATGAGCTTGCGGAAAATCATCTTTTACTTGTCTGAATATTTGATCAACTAAATCTTGCTCTAAAACTATTTTCTTTGGAGCAATAAAAAGCCTTGTGCTGTAAATAAAAATATCTAATAAAAGAGCAAAAGAATCCACCATTAATAAAGCTAGTATCAACCAATTTAAAACCATAAGATTAAGACCAACCGCACCTAAAAGTAAACTAAACAAGATAGCAGATGATAACCGAAATTTAGCCGCCATCGCTACATTATGTAATAAAGAATCTGCCGTTGAACTAGCCCCGTTAGAGGTTGCCGATACGTTACTTTCCGTATCTCTAACGGAGCTGGACCCTGGAGAGTCAATAGTCGATAGGCCATAGGCCATAGATTTCTTTGAGGCCGGCGAAGAGCCGCCGTTGTCGAGAGAATCAGCCTTTTTTTCTAAAACAATAGGCAAGCCGGCTTCCTTAAACCATAGAACTACAATTGCCAAAAATTCAGCAAATCGCGCAGCAACATATTCGTTTTCAAGCCTACGAGTAGTATAGTATGACAATTCGAACTCATAAATTTTTTGGACAGCGCCCTGAACTTCTCCAATGCCGCAGCCTACTTTTTCCTTAATACTAGATCCATCCGGAGAAAAGCTGAGCTTAAAATAAGCGAAAGTGCCTTCCTGGCTCGGATGGTTTATCCGTATATTCATACAGCTCGAATCATCGCCAACCGATGAATTATCAACAATAAACGGCCCGAAAGCTGTTTGAGAAAGGATCTCTATTTGCTGATTCTTATGCTCAATCAACTCCTCCCACCGAGACCACACCCTCTTAATTGGCTTTCGAGATGTAATAAACGCCGCTAACATCTGCCGGCGAATGTAAGGATCGGCCGAACTCATAAGCCGGTTTAAAGTTTTAACTGGAATGGAATGCTGTCTTTTTTGATAAAGTTCAGCTATCATTTCAGCAGTCATACGCCTAAAATCTTTAGTAAGCTTGTGCGGCAAAGATAAATATTTCTCCTCTATCATTCGCAAATTCTGCTTACACTTACCCTGTTGCGCATTGTTCTCTATCAAATTAATGATAGACTCCGCCTCGTCATATTTTAAACAAGCTAACTTAAATACAGCGAATGCCGTTTCTTGACTAAGGTTAGTCGCTCCCCAATTCTCCGCTGTAACCCGTATAAGATGCCAAACCGGAGTTAATTGGCTAAGCTTCATTCCTTCATATATATCGCCATAAACAACGATATCTTTCATATATTCTGAAACAAAAATGGCCGCAAAAGAAATGTTTTCTTGCGGAATATCCAGCTTTTGAGAAAGTTCAAAAGATAAACTTCCTAAAGCTATACCGTCAACAGACGCATCGTCCATTAGAACTAACCCGTCATCAAAAATCATAACCTCGGCTCCCGCCCCCTCATTCTGCCGTAATCTATTTAACTCTTCTTCGCAATTAGGGTCATCACGCCAAACCATATGGATTTTTTCATCCGGGTAAAGAGCTTGCCACATAAGTTTAAACAGTTTACCGGCCCAAGTTCCGCTGCCACCGATGACAATGAAAATCCGTTCATTCCTTTGATATAATTTTTGTGTAAGCTTGTAAACAGCTTGAGCTACAAAACACCTTTCTTCACCTTGCATAACCGAATAAGGTTCATGTTCAAAGCTTTCTGCCTGTTCCTTAAGCGCTTCTTCTTCGGTCTTTTGAGACTCATGGAGACTAATTTGAAAAATTATATATTCAGCATCTTCGGGGTTGGCCAGTATTTGAAGAATTTGGTCAGGAATAATATTCCAAATAACACTACCGTCATCATTACGCTGGGCAATTATAAAATTCTGCGGCGGGCCGCGATACTGAATCCATCCCCGGTCTTGAGCCGTTTTAACTATTTCTACAAGCTTTTTTCCTATATATATAAACTCCTGCGCATATTTAGGATACTTGTTCGCCGCCTTAAACATTCCCTTGGCGGTAATAGAATGCAAAGAGCCGCCGTTGTCAAGGCTTGCCGCTTCATTATGCAATTGCACAACCACACCCGTAAGGCGATATAAAACATATTGCACATCATCATACAATGTCGCCTGATTTTCTTTAAGAATAGTATCAAGCTCGTTGCAAGTTCCAATAATCTCCGATCGTTTTATAAGCCAATCTCCGGGCCGGGAAGAATACCCTATACGCTTTGCCAAATTCATAAAACCAGAGATAGAGCGTATATACCTGATTGTTTCAACAATAGTATCTATATCATATTGGTTGATATCAAAATCCTTTATTAATTCACTGGACTGCCATAATCTGACATGGCCTTCAAAACAGGGAGCGAATCGCTCAATATCTTGAGTAAACCACGCCCCTTCTAAAGCCGCATCGTGGTCAAAATATATAGGGATACCTTCGATATAAGTACGGTTAAACATGTGCGGATCGTATATTCGTAAAAATACATCTATAACTAACTGCGCGCTGCGTGCCTTTTTGTGGTCCTTAACGGTTAATTCACTCTTTTGATAAATCGCTGTTAACTTAACTAAATAAAATCTTTTTGCCAAATCAGGGTCAATTCCTAAATCCGGCGCTTCTTGCCTATTGATATAGCGTATCTCGGCTATGTTAGCCCTGTCGGTAAAGAGCATAAATGGCAGCATTTCTCTTTTCGGATCATTATTAGTTTTTTTGGCTGTATGCAAATCATGTTCTTTTAATATAAAAACACCGCCAAACTCATCAATATAAAGCGGAAAAGACAACACCTTATCTTTGCTGAAAACACAATCTTTTCCGTCTTCGGTGCGTAAATCTCCTCCTACAAGATAAGATATCAGCTGGCGTATTTCTTTGCCTTCATCTGTTTCCTTATCAAGTGTAATGTAAGAATGAAGCGCACCGTCATCTTTATCTTTTTTCGTTATCCAGTTTGCCGTATAAGCTTTAATTTTATCGGCTAACAACTGCCGTGCTTTCTGTTCATAAGAATCTTTGATGACAGCGACTCTTCCGGTTTCTGCTTCTGTGTTAAGCTGCCACAATTGCTGGCGCAATAATACCGCTTGCCGCACATACTCCATAAAGAGGCGCAAATCAGACACATCTCCTTGAGCCTCCAGCTCTATTTCGATAACTCTGGTGCACTGTTTCAAATCCTTCTGGTATTCTCTTTCGCCTCTAATTATAGTGGCATTTTTTATGTTGAAAATTTTGCCTTTGGCCGCACCAGATAAATCAAAATAATCAGCCTGGGCTGACAATGCAAGAGCTTCACTTTCCAATATAGTACTATACTTTTTATCTACCGAAACGCGGATGTGGCTGCCGCCGTTGTCAAGAGAAGCAGATGAGCCAGCCTTGCTTTGTAAAACTGGTAAGAAACCATACTTATCTCTTTTTAAATCACTTGTAGGCTGTTTAACAAAAACACACGCTGTCTCTTTCTGCCTGATTAAAGAACCTCCTGATAACTGGTCGCGATAAGAAAGGTCTTTTTCGAATTCTCCGATAAACCGCATTGAAGAACTGGCAGGATAGCTGGTTATTGCAAAAGGGTTCACAGAAATATGCAGGCCTCCAGACGCAATAACTCTCTCAATCTCACTTTGCGCCTGTTGAATCTGTGTAGAATCGAAAGACCTAAGTTCTACCGCATCAAATAATTTCCTATCGGTAACTATTCCCATCTTTTCCGTAAAACTATCAGGTAATTCTAAAGCATTACAGCGATACCCGTAGATTTGAGTTCGTCCGCTCCGAACCCTTTTTGACAATATAGGGCGATTATTTAACATCTCATTCAAAAAATGATCTAAAACATAAAAAACATCCCAGTTAACATCAGTAAAATGAATAGCTTTAATGCCCGGATAGCTTTCAAGTAATCTTATAAATAGCTTGGGGTTAGTTCCCGGGCCCTGAAACAGTACTTCCACCCCGGAAAGATTAGAATCAAACGGGAAATGCGAATTATAGCTTCTCCTAGCCTGTTCAATAAAATACTCTAAAAAATGGTGCCTAGTGCTATCGAGTGGTTGGATACTTGTGTAACAATGTTGGTTGGCAAGCGCTGACCCGGATTTTTCAGTTTTATATTTCAAACCGGCTTTTAAAATTTCTCTTGCACTTAGCCACTGACAAATCTTTATGACTTTAAGTTTTGGTTGTTTATCATTTAGTAATTCATTCAAATCAAACAAACGGCTATCAGCATCTTTCTGAGAGGCTAAGCTAAAAATCGGCGAGGAAACAGCCACTGTTGAATGGCACTCTCTCAATGGACTATAGGCCATAGGCTTCTTTGATGCCGGCGAAGAACCGCCATTATCAAAAACTGAGCTTGGACCTGCGATACTACTGCTTTTCTTTTTTGTTTTTAACCGCTTAAGAATATTTGCCATATTAGCGACAGTATCCGAAAGCTCTTCGGCAAGCGCCTTTGTCTTTTCTTCTATTAGCAACTCCATGGGAAAACCGCCTCTGAGTTCCTCAAGCCCTCTTAATACGGCCTCTGACTTTTCAGCCGATTTCGCTTTTATCTGTTTTTCAAAATCGCTGAACTCCCGCCGTATGTAACTACGCGTCTCATCTATAAGTTGTTCGTGCTCCCTCCATAACATTTTGTCCTCTTCTAAAAGCCATCTATCTTGCGCGTATCTATCAAACTTCAGGAAATTATTTTTTATAAGCAAGTAATCGAGAAGGTTATACATAAATTCTGCTAAGTCGCCGTCTTTAATGTTAACCCTCATTTTCTTAACTAAATAATAAGCCGAAATACTCCATACGCCCATTTCTCCCATCACCTTATACAGATTCTCAATGTCAACATTACGGATAAGGCTAAGCAACTCTGAACTAGGCATACGTTTAATTTCTTTAGCAGTACTCTTTCCATAATCAAGCTCGATAAGCCGGCCGATGAAACCTTTTAAATATACCGGCTTTTCTCTCAAAATCACCTCTATCACATCCACCATTTGGCCGCCGTAATAATGGCTGTGCTCATCCGTAAATTCCTTTTCAAACAATACTTTTGCCTGGCGCTCTAAGATGACATTAACCATATCTGCTAAGTAATAAAAAACGGCTCTTCTTTCGAGCAAATTTCTTATGTACTCATCAAGAATATGCCCTTTGTTTTTGCGGGCTTCTGGAGTATAATTTTCTTTAAACAGCTGGCGCATCTCTGGTTTAGTAAAAATTCCGGCCGCCAATTCCGAAAAGAAAAATTCAGTTATTAAATCTACGTCTAGTTCAAGTAAATTTTCTTTACCTACAAAAAGAATATCCCTTTGTGTATCGAAATGTAACAGGCAATAATCATCTTCTCCTTTAGGCTGAGTTACGTGCTTCACAGACGCCACTGCTACGCCAAACACAGCCCAATATCTCGCTTGTGCTGGCTTTAATATTCGGCTTCTGAGGATTTCTTCTAGGTTCTTTTTGCTTTCAAAGATTCCGAGAGCTTCCTCTATCTTTTTTTGTAGTCTTCTAAGAATTTCTTCGCGTTTATCAAGACTCTCCCCTGTTAAAAATTCATAAAAACTATAGTTAATAACATCCTGCATCATATCAGCGGCAGAACGTTGTTTTGATGCTGATGAGGAAACACAACCGCCATTATCAAGGCTGCTATCTTTTAATGGAAAATCACTGCCCTGATGATTTCTGACAGAAATAGTGTTGTCTTGCTCTGCGTTAAGTAACTGAAGGTATAATTTAGCCAGATCATCCCCTCTTCCGGCATCGGCTCTAAGATAGGCCAAAGTCTTCTGAGACGCTCTATTTAATCCTTCTTCTATGGCTTCTTTGCCGATTATCCAGGAATATGGAACCTCACTTGCAAACCCTAAACAATCAAGCTCATCAGGGCCAAAGCCCATACACTTAAGTTGCTCGTATGCTCCCGGCAAAGACAAATCAATCGAAGCTCCTTCATTGCCTAATGTATATATTGTCCAAGCCAAAAGTGTTTGCGCTGAGCCCCGGCTAACTTTATTAACAACTGTGCCAAGCCCGCTGTCATCTGGAAAATGTTTAAACATTTCATTCTGCGGTGCATTCTGCCAATAGCAAAGAGTTGCTTGCGGACCTGAAAACAACACTTCAATAACTGCTTCAACTCCAAGAATTTCCGCTTCGTTGATATTTAAAATCTGTATAGGATCGCCTTTTACTCTTAAAGCTAAAAAGAGATCACGATCATCGGGTTGGTTTCCGGAAAATTCTTTAACTATATCACGTGCCTGCCCCATATGAGCGGACAATTTCGACAGAACCGATAGCCCGTCATTTCCTTGCCAAACTGTATTAGATTGTCTTATTAACTTAAAATTTTCAAACCATACATCCAAACTCCTTTCTACAGCCTCAAGCTGCTTTCTTGAAATCTCACTCATACGTACGGCTAAAAACAAACATGTTTGTTTTCCTGCCAAAGAATATTCATGTGCAATAAGAATATTCTTAAAATTACCGGCAAATTGATTAAAAATCGGACTTATGACAGGCGCCGACAAGGAGGCGTGGGACGACTTGCGACCTGTGACTTGTAGCCTGTGACTTTTTGAGCCCGGCGAGCTGACGCGGGACTCTGGATTCTTTCTTTCCGCTCTTAACTTTTCTGCAAACTCCCTGCATATTTCATATATGCTTTTAAGAAAAAACGTATTTTGTCTTATATCTTGCTTGCAACTCTCCAAAAGTTCTCCCGCTACAATATCAAGCGGCCGGGCCATTAATTGAGCTGAAAATTTTCTGTATACCTCATCATATCTTACTTCATCCTTCACAATAGACATAGTCATAGTACGCTCGTCTAATGTATAAGTAACGCTTTCGTCAAGCGCGTGCATAGCCGCTTCGCCATCTATATATTCTTCCATCCAAGAGTTTACTCTTTCACGATCGGCCATACTGCATTCACCCCTCAGAAATCCTTCTAGTATTTTTCTTTTTTCATGAAATATTTTTGATAATTCCAAGGCTCCCATTCTCAATTCTTTTCTATTTCGATATATTTCTTCCTTGGCATCTTTAGAGGCCAAATCGCCTAATGTCTTATAAAGCAAAGAGCCGGGTTGCGAGATTGCTCCGGCAAGCTTCCACAATGCCGATCTTCTTTGTAAAGGGGTGTCGTCGGTTTCCTCATCCGGTGTGACTCTGGAAAGCCCGGGCGTTTCCGTTTCCGCTTCAACCTCAGCAGGAGACGGCACTTGCGGCGTTTTATCGTCTTTTGGTTCGGTGCCATGCATGCCCTGCCAGAACCTGTTGGATGGGTTATGCTCTCCACCGTTATCAAGAGAATCCGCTAAAAGACTATCCGTAAACGATCCGCATCGTTGTTTGCCAAAGCTAAAATTACCCCCGGCAGATATAAAAAATCTTGGCTTTTTTTCATCAAAATTAGCAAATTTGACACGCTGTTCGCCTTGAAAACCACCTGCGATTTTTTCTATAATATTTCTGTAAGATTTATCACTCATTATAAATCTTGCTTGTTCTTGCGGCATACTTTCAGTATGTATGAATCTTATGAATTTCCATACTAAAGGATTTGAAAAATCTGGGCTGGATTCAAGAATTTCCTTAACCAACAAAGTTAAATAAGCTATTATTTCAGATTGAGACCATTTCCGGCCCGAGGCATCAAATACGTTGCCTACTGAAGTTTCAATAGTTAATCTTATTTTTGGCCGTTTAGCGAAAATATCCCGTAAGTTTTTCTTTATAGCTTCTAAACGTTCTCGCCTTTGAGGCTTAACATGGTAGATATCGCAAGATATACCAAGCCAGCTAACATAGCTCAGCACCTTTAATAACTGGGGCGTGAGACTGGCGTTAGTAACAAGGCTAATTTTCATCCCCCTATTTACTGCATACTGTAAAATATCAGGCGTATCAGGCCTTAAAGTAGGCTCTCCTCCGGTAATCTCTATAACTTTTACTCTTTGTTTAGAAAGACAATCAATTAATGAGATGGCTTCTTTGTTGTTTAATTCCCTATCTAATTTACCTGATTTTCTATGCGTTGATGTAAAACAATGTTCACATTTGAAATTACACCTGCGGGTTATCTGCCAGACAACGCTTCTAGGCAAAATAAATGCTCGGGGTAAATCTAAAGCATCTGCTACCAATTTATTAGCACCCCTTGTTAAAACCGCGACTATCTCTGCGGCTAAGCCTTCAGCCCCGCACCCCCTAACTTCAATATTCGCTGTATCTCCTTGCCTAATTCCAAGAAGTATGCCTCTTAAAGGAGAGAAATCAAGGCCTTGGCCTTCCCAAAACACACCTTTCATAATTGATCCCGGGGTAGCATTCTCAATACGCACTACATTTTTAGATTTGCCAATCACATCAGCCAAAGAAACCCCCATTCTGGCATGCAAGCCGCCATCCTCAATACACATATCCTCTTTTTCTACCACAGCGATATTCTTAACTTTTGCATATTCTTTTTGCATACTGCCATTGTCAAAGCAATAGTCAGGCAGGCTTTGTTTTTTGCCTTCAAGCTGTTTAAACCATTCAAGAAACCCTCGCGGGTTTTGTTTTCTGGAAAAAGTTTCATAGTAAAGGTTATGATTTCCAGTATCTTGGGGAAATTCTATAGGCTCAAACTCTAATCTTTGTCTAAGTATATTCATAATATCCCAGCCTGCCCGTGTATTACCATCATAGAAAGGATGAATAACCTGGTGGAAAAGCCAAAAGGCGATTGCCGCGCGAATTAAAGGCTTCTCTAATCCAACATCCTCCCACGAGCTTGTATCACCAATCCACTTAGCCAATGATTCATAAAAACGCGGGTCTTTATAAACTCTTTGCGGTAAATTAATCCACCTTAAAAAATCATTAACCTGCTGGGGAATTACTTCGTGATTATTAAACTGTGCTATGATGTTTCCGTCAAAGTCTTCAATTTCAGTTAGCGTTGAAGAGTCCTCTCGCGAACGATACGGCGCAATTGGTATCACTGATTCAAATACCGTAATCATATCTAAATCACCGTGTTCAATAGTCCAATATAGATATCCAATCTGACGGATATCAATTTCAGTAATCTCTTCCTTGGATTCGGCGAATCCCAAAATAAAACCTTTAATAAATCGGCTGAATCTATGCCTCTTTTCTTTTGCCTCATCTTTTCCTAAGATATTATTTTGGCCACCATTATCAAAGGATGATCGGCTCTCAGAAATTTTTTCAAGGCGTCTCTCTAGATTTCTTTTAAGTATAAGGTCTCGTGTAAGCATGCCCTGGATATCGCGTATTTTTGATTTAAGCGCTTTTAAGTTGCTGTCAACTCTTTCGATTATATTCTTAGTTACACCTTTTTGATACTGGTTAACCGTTTCTCGTAAGTTTTTTTCTAAGCTTCTTTTCATTCTTTCTGCCTCTCTTAATGAAGCGGAAAGGTCTTCAAAAAAATCTAAAGTTACTTCTATCCTTTCATCAGCCGCCCTTAAGCTTTCTTTGAGGGCTTTCGATAAAACAACAACGTTAAGCTTTTCTGTTACTTTTAGTTTCTTCTCTTTATCGTTGCTTTGTTCCGGGCCGGTTAAAAAACCGCCATTATCAAGGCTTTTATCTATTAAAGAATGTTTTCTAAAATCCAAGCCTACTCGTAAATCATAAACGCTAATCCTACCGCCTGAAAAACCATATCTTTTTGCTATCCTAACTATACTCTCCATTCCGCGAATAGTGTCTTCGCTAAACCAATCAGCAAACGTTTGCCACACCTCAAGAAAACCAACCATTTTGTCCCCATAAATCTTTTGATTCGCTAATATATCAAGCAAAACCGGAAAGACCATAGAACCAAGCCCCATGCCTCGATATTGCCTATCGGCCCGAGCATTACGGCCTCCGTGTATTCCAAACCTGAATTTGGTTTCTTTTTCTGAAGCATAGTATATTGAAGCGCCGTGGCCAATGACTTTTTTGTTCCTTATAAGAGAAAATACTTTCATCCCTTTCCAAAACTCTATTTTTACATTAAAAACAACCACCTCTATTACGCCATAGTTAAAGATT
>JBAYNQ010000015.1:0-11713 GCA_041678705.1 Candidatus Omnitrophota bacterium | reverse complement strand
TTGGCGGCGGGTGAAGGCAAAAGGATGAAGTCGGCTTTGCCCAAGGTCCTGCATCTTTTACTGGGGCGGCCCCTTATCTATTATGTTTTGAAAGAGCTGCTTAAAGCGAGAGCGCAGATAAAACAAATAGTTATCGTAGTGGGCTACAAACGAGAAAACGTTGAAGCAGAAACAAAACGGCTGTTCCTAAGAAAACATCTTGGAGTTAGGATAGATTTTGTGCATCAGAAAAAGCGGTTAGGAACGGCTGACGCGGTTTCTACGGCACTCAAGAAAGTGCTCTTTGAGAATATTCTTGTTGCCTGCGGCGATAGCCCCATGATAACGGCTGCTACTTTTAGAAAGTTTATTTATTTCCATCTCAAAAAAAATAAAGCTTCTTCTTTGTTATCCGCTTTTCTAGAGAAAGGCAATTCTCTGGGAAAGATATTACGAGATAAGAATGGTTACCCTCAAAGAGTTCAGGAAAAGATTGCCGGTTTTACCCGCAATAAAGGCTTGAGCAGATATGAGGAGGTCAATAGCGGAGTCTATTGCTTTAAGCGCAAATCTTTATCTGCTAAACTTGCGCTAATAAAAAAAAATCCCATCAAAAAAGAATACTTTCTTACTGATCTCGTAGAGGCTTTTTATAAAGACAATAAGCAGATTGACTCTTACACGATAGACTCCGGATATGAGATTATGGGGGTTAACTCCCAGAAAGACCTCTGGAAGGCTCAAGACATTATGCGCCAGTTGATTATAGAGGAGGTATCTTCTAGGGGGGTGGCCATTATTGACCCTAAAACGACCTATATCGAGGAGGGTGTCAGGATAGGGAAAAATAGTATAATTTACCCCTTTACCTTCATAGAGAAAGGTGTTATAATCGGCAACAATTGTTCAGTGGGGCCTTTTGTCCGCTTAAGAGGCGAAGCTTCCCTGGCAGACAATACCCAAGTCGGAAATTTTCTGGAATTAAACCGTACTAAAGTTGGGAAAAACGTAAAAATAAAGCATTTTGGATATCTGGGAGATGCTTTTATCGCTGACAATGTCAACATTGGTGCAGGTACCGTAGTCGCTAATTTTGACGGAAAAAATAAACATAAAACGATTGTAGGAAAAGGTTCATTTATTGGCTCAGATACTGTTTTGGTGGCTCCGGTGAAAGTTGGCAAAAATGCGGCTACTGGCGCTGGGAGTGTCGTAACTAAAGATATAGCTTCCGGTACAACTGTTGTTGGTATTCCAGCAAGAGTTTTTAAGAAAAAGAAAGAAGGTAGGAAATGAAAAAGATAGTTGTTTTTAGCGGCCAGGCCAATCCAGTCTTAGCCAGAAATATATGTAAGAGCCTTAAAGTTCCTTCCGGCAACATAAACTCCATACGTTTCAGTGACGGCGAAGTAAGGGTGGAAGTCGGAGAGAACGTAAGAGGCAAAGACGTTTTTGTTATACAGCCGACCTGCCCCCCGGTGAACGAGAACTTGATGGAGCTCTTAGTTATACTTGATGCTCTCAGGAGGGCTTCGGCCAATCGAATAACAGCCGTTATACCTTATTTTGGTTATGCGCGCCAGGACAGAAAAGATCAACCGAGAGTTCCAATTACAGCTAAACTTGTAGCTAATATCTTAACTAGTTCCGGTGCCGATAGAATTCTGACTCTTGATTTGCACGCCGGACAAATCCAGGGTTTTTTTGATATACCGCTCGATCATCTGTACGCGATAAACGCTTTTGTGTCTTATTTCAAAAGGATAAAAATGAATGACTTGGTGGTTGTGTCTCCCGATGTCGGCGGGATAAAAATGGCCCGTTCTTACGCTAAGAGATTTCAGGCGGGGCTAGCGATAGTGGATAAAAGGAGAAATTCTCCAGAGTCGATTGACGTTATGCATATTTTGGGAGAAGTAAAAGGAAAAAATGTTATTATGGTTGATGACATAATCGCTACTGGTTCTTCTTTAGTGGAGGCGGCGAAGGCTTTAAAGCGCGCCGGAGCAAAAAAGATTTTTGCTGCCATAACTCACGGTATATTGTCGGGTAATGCAGTTAGTAAGGTAAACAAATCCGAGATAGATTCATTGATTATTACCGATTCCATTCCTTTGACTAAAGATAAAAGAAGTAAAAAGATAAAGGTAATTTCTGTAGGCAGTTTGTTCGCGGAAGCCATAAAAAGAATACATTTTGAAAAATCAATAAGCGTATTGTTTGACGGAATAGGGAGATAACACTATGGATAGAATAAAGATTGAAACAGAAAAAAGGGAAAAGATAGGCAAGGAAGCGGTTAAGAAGATGCGCAAGGAAGGGTATATCCCGGCTATTGTTTACGGCCAAGGGTTTAATTTGTCTTTGAGCATTCCTTCTGCGGGGATTAAAAGTTTACGTTCGATGCATTTTTCTGAAAGCACCATAATTGATATGGAGATTTTAGGAGATCAAGAGCGGAAGCTTATACCAGTCATGATCAAAGATGTGCAGTACAACCCGCTCACAGAGGATGTTTCACATATTGATTTTCTGAAAGTGTCTCTGAAAGAGAAGATAAAGGTGCACATCCCTATTGTCTTAAAGGGTGAGGCTAAGGCTGCCAAAGATGAGGGGGCTATGCTTGAACAGGTTTTAAGAGAACTTGAAATAGAGGGCCTTCCTTTGGATATCCCCGAAAAAGTCGAAGTAGACATTTCGGGGCTGGTCCTGGGACATTCTTTACATGTAAAGGATATAAAAATTTCCGATAATATAAAAGTTATTACCGAGCCACAGGAAACAGTGGTAACTCTTGTAGTTAAACAAGAAGAAGAGGTATCTGAAGAGGCTCTTGCCGAGGAAGCGCCTGCCGAACCGGAGGTAATTAAAGAGAAGAAAGAGGATTCTTCCGCTGGCGACAAAAAAGAAGACAAGAAGGCGGAGAAGAAGACAGAGAAAAAGTCAGAGTGAAGCGTTTCTGCGTTGGGCAGGAATTGTTACTCGTAGCGCAGAGTCATTGCCAAGAAGAGTGAATGAAAGTTATCTGTGGCTTGGGAAACCCCGGTCGGGTATATAAAAAGAACAGGCATAATGTAGGCTATATGGTTGCTGAAAGCCTGGTTGAGGAAGCTAATTTTAAAAAAAGCCTTAGGCTGGCTGCTTTTTATGCCCGCACGACAATCAGTGGGCAAGATGTTCTATTGATAAAACCTCGTACCTACATGAATGATTCCGGAAGGTGCGTCAGCAAGGTTGTCAGATATTATAAGGTAGAACTTAAGAACATACTCGTTGTTTACGATGAGATAGATCTTTCGTTGGGAGAAATAAGGCTGCGTTCAGGAGGTTCTAGCGGAGGGCATCGCGGCATGGGTTCTATTATTTCCAGCTTGGGCGATAATAAAATAAGCCGGTTACGGCTGGGAATTTCCGGAAACCGTGGCGGTCAAGAGTTGTCAGATTATGTTCTTGATAATTTTAATTCTGGAGAGGAAACACTCCTGGATGAAGTTCTAGCCCGGGCCAAGCTTGCTTGTTTTGCTTGGGTAGAGGGCGGAATAGATTTTGCGATGCAACAGCATAATGGGAAATCCGTTTAGACAAAAATCTGTAAATCGAAAAAATAAATTACGTTAAAGGAGGCAGAAGTGGAGAGACAGTACGAAAGTATGATGATTTTAGAGCCGGATTTGACTGAGCAGGAGCAGGAGGAAATTTTTAATAAAATAACTCAGAAAATAACTGCTGCCGAAGGGGAAGTTTTAAACTCTAAAATCTGGGCCAAAGAGAAGAATTTTTACTTCTTTCTTAAGAGCAGGGGAGCCGAGAAGAAAAAATATTACAAAGGCTGTTATTGGCTGATTGTTTTTAATCTTGATACAGAGAAGCTTGGTGAACTTAAAGAAGCCATCCGCCTGGAAGAGCGAATATTGCGTAATATCATTATCAACAGGGAAGAGACGGCCAAGGCTGCTTTATTGAAAAAGAAATAGCCGGTGATTTGCCATACTCGCTTAAGTTTTTAAAGGAGGTTAGGAGTGGTTAATCTTAACAAGGTTTTGTTGATAGGCAATTTGACCAGAGATCCTGAATTGCGATATACGCCTCAAGGCACAGCCGTAACTACCATTAGAATGGCCGTTAACCGGTCTTTTAAAGATAAAGGCGGGCAATTTCAAAAAGATACCTGCTTTGTTAATGTTGTTGTGTGGGCGCAGATGGCTGAGGTCTGCAATCAGTATTTACAAAAGGGAAAGCCAGTTTTTGTTGAAGGGAGGCTTCAATCCCGTTCCTGGCAAGGTAATGATGGTAAAAACAGGAATGTTCTTGAAGTCGTGGCTACTAGGGTGCAGTTTATGCCCCAAGGTGCCAGACAAGAGGCTCAGAATGTTGATTTGGGCCCGGGGCCTGAGGAAAACGTTGAAGAGGCTAATGAACACGGTGAAGTAGGAGAGGCGATTTAATATGATTAAAAAAAATACAAAAGAACCAAAGAAGTTTGCGAAACGCGGTATTAAGTTTAAGAAGGACTGTGCTTTTTGTAAGAATGATTTAGAAATAGATTACAAAAACATTGAGCTTCTTAGCCGGTATGTGTCTGGAAGAGGAAAGATAGTTTCGCGCCGAATCAGCGGGAATTGCGCTAAACATCAGAGAAAAGTAGCCTGCGAAATAAAACGGGCTAGATTCATGAATTTGATTCCCTATGTTGGAAAATAACCAGAAACTATCCGAGATCGTCGGTAGATTCGCTAAAAGGAGGTCTTGTTACAAGTGAAGGTAATTCTTCTTAAAACTTTAAAAAATGTCGGTAAAGAAGGGGCGGCTGTTCAGGTCAAAGACGGTTACGCCCGCAATTATTTAATACCTAAGGGTATGGCTATGGTGGCCAGCGGAAATAATTTTAAAAAACTCGAGGAGATAAAAGTTAAACAAACTAAAGCCGCAGCGAAAGAAAAAGGAATTTTTGAAGAGTTAAAGAGTAAACTCGAAAAATTATCCTTAACCATTGTTGCTGAAGCTAACGAGAATGAAGATTTATATGGCGCCATAGGGGTGACTCAAATTGTCAGAGCTTTGAAAGTTGAAAAGATAGAGTTGGATAAGGATGCGATAGTCTTGGAAGAGCCCATAAAGAAGCTGGGTGTTTATAATTTAAATATTGCCCTGCATCCTGAAATAAAGGCTGGCTTGCGAGTTTGGGTAGTAAAGAAATAGCATAAAGCAACATACGTATCGGTTTTCGGTGTTCGGTTGGCGTTTTGCGTAAAAGATTTTAAGGCGAGAACCAACAACCTAGAATTGCAAACCGCGAAGAATATGAGTGTAGAAAGCCCTAGTCAGTATTTGGATAAAGTTCCTCCTCAAAGCATCGAAGCGGAAATGGCTACTCTTGGAGCCATGCTGATTGACGATAAGGTCATATCCGAAATATTAGAGATTGTAGATAGAGCATCTTTCTATAAAGAAGAACATAAGATAATTTTTGAAAGTATCATTTCTCTTTTTGATGCCCGCCAGAAAATTGATATTCTTACCATTTCTGAAAACCTTAGAAAGAAAAAAGCTCTCGAAAGAGCCGGGGGCACTGCTTACTTAGCTAGCTTGGCCGATTTTGTGCCTACTTCCGCAAACGCTGACCATTACGCAAGAATCGTAAAAGAAAAAAGTGTTTTGCGCTCTCTTATTGATAGCGCGACTCAAATTGTTTCTTCCGTTTATAAAGGAGAGGAAGATGTCAGCGGCATTCTGGATAAAGCCGAAAAACTGATTTTTGAAATAAGTGATAAACGCATAGAAGGCGGATATGTGCATATTAAAGATATTATAAAGGGAGGCATTGAGCTAATTGAGTCTTTGTATCATAAAAAATCCCATGTGACAGGTATACCTTCAGGTTTCAAGGACTTTGATTTAAAGACAGCCGGTTTGCAGAAGGGAGATTTGATTATAGCTGCCGGCAGGCCATCAATGGGTAAGAGTGCTTTCGCGACCTCTATAGCAAATTATGTTGCGGTGGAAGAAAAGATACCGGTAGCTATTTTTAGCCTTGAAATGTCTAAAGAACAGCTTATGCAGCGCTTTTTGTGCTCAGAAGCTAAGGTTGAAGTTAACAGGGTCCGGACAGGGTTTCTGACTCCGCAGGAATGGCCGATTTTGACCAGCGCCGCTGGCAGGCTTTCCGAGGCTCCGATATATATAGACGATACGCCGGCAATTAATGTTTTTGAACTAAGAGCTAAAGCCAGAAGATTGAAAGCGCATCACGACATACAATTAATTATGGTAGATTATCTACAGTTAGTAAGAGGCGTGTATAGAGGAGACAGCCGGCAGCAGGAAATCTCTGATATCTCTCAAAGTTTGAAAGCCTTGGCGAAAGAATTGAATGTGCCGGTTATTGCGATAAGCCAGCTTTCACGCGCCGTTGAATCAAGAGATGGCCACAGGCCTAAGCTTTCGGATTTACGTGAATCAGGAGCCATCGAACAAGATGCCGATGTGGTTGTGCTTCTGTTTCGTGAAGAATACTATGCTCCCAGCGAATCTAACAGAGGGATTGCCGAGGTTATTATTGCCAAGCAGAGGAATGGGCCTGTAGGTAGTATCAATTTAACTTTTTTAAAAGAATTTACGAAGTTTGCCGACCTAGCTAGAGAAAAGGAAGATTGACTTTTTCTCCCGCAGTTTTATAATATTTAACATGATTAAAAAAATATGTTTCCTTTTGGTTGCGTTAAGCTTTAGTGGTATAGTTCTGGGCGAAGAAGTAGTATCTCGCATAGATATAGCTGGGAATAAGATAGTCAGTGATGCTACCATTATTTCCAAAATAAAAGTTCGCTCCGGACAGTCTTACAACAGAAACATCATCAATGAGGATGTAAAAAATCTCTATGCTACGGGGTTTTTTGAAACAGTGGAAGTTGAAAAAAAGGAATCTTCTGATGGGCTGTCATTGACATTTACGGTAAAAGAAAAACCAGTTTTAAAGAAAATAACGATTAAAGGGTCCCGGTTTATACGGGAGAAGAAGATTCTTGAATCTATCGACCTTAAAGAAGGATCTTTTGTAAATGAATATACTATCAAAGAAGCAGTCAGAAAAATAAAGGACTTATATAATAAAAAAGGTTTCTCCAGGGCTGATGTTGATTTCGATATGAAACTTTCTAAAGGGGCGGCTGAGGACGCTGCAGAAAACGAGGCTGAGGTTACTTTTACAATTAATGAAAAAGGCGTGCTCAAAGTTAGAGGCGTGACAGTAAGCGGCAACAAGGAGTTTCCTGCTAAAAGGATTATCCGCTTGATGAAAACTCGTAAAGCCTGGCTCTTGAACCGGGGAGTTTTTAAAGAAGATGTTTTGCAGGACGACGTGCGCAGGGTAAACGATTTTTATAAGTTACAAGGTTTTAGTGACGCTAAGGTTTCCGCTACTACGCGATATGAACCTAAAGGCGTTTATGCGGAGATAATAATCGAAGAGGGCAAAAGGTATCATATCGGAGCAATAAAGATAGAAGGCAATCGTGAAATATCTTTAGATGATATAAAAAAAGCGATGGCACTGAAAGAGGGAAGTATCTTTAGCGAACAGGCAGTATATGAAGATTCAACAAATATAAGAGAAATTTATGTAGATAAAGGCTACATATTTTCTCAAATAGAACCGTTCAGTTTTTTTAATCCTAAAACCGAGAAGGTTGATGTTACATACAAGGTGTCTGAAAATGAAATAGCTTATATTGAAAATATAAACATCCGGGGAAACGCAAAGACTAAAGACAGCGTTATACGCCGGGAGCTCAGGGTTTATCCCGGAGAACGTTTTGATGGAAAGAAGGCCCGCAAAAGTAAGGAGCGCCTGGAGAATCTTGGTTATTTTGAGGAGATACGTTTCGGAACAGAGCCGGGAACCGAACCCAATAAGGTTGATTTGCTGCTTGATGTTAAAGAAGCCAAAACCGGATATTTCAGCTTCGGTGGAGGCTACAGTTCTATAGACGAGTTTATAGGATTCGTGGAATTACGTCAGAGAAACTTTGACTACCGTAATTTTTCTACATTTACCGGTGCCGGGCAGGATTTAAGCGTAATGCTCAGCATGGGTACTATGACTGACCGCTATCAGATAAGTTTTACTAATCCCTGGATATTTAATCGTCCGATATCTTTTGGTTTTGATGGTTATAAAAAAGGGCATAAGCAGAACGAAGATTCCGGCTATGCCTACTCTCAAGATATCAGGGGAGGCGATTTACGTTTAGGCAGAGAATTCAATGATAACTGGCGAGGCGGAGTTTCTTATCGTTTTGAAAGAGTCAATATCAGTGATGTTGTTGAAGATGCTACACAGGATTTAAAAGATGAAGCAGGGATAAATAATGTAAGCAGCGGAGAAGCGTATGTAGCTTTTGATACACGGGACAATGTTTATAGCACCTTGAAAGGTATTTATTTTATGAATAATTTTCAGGCATTTGGCGGACCGTTTGGCGGGGACAAGGACTTTTTAAAATATTTTGGCCGCTTAAGTTTTTATATTCCGGCCGTTAACAAATCGGTAGTCGAAATTAGATTTAGGGGCGGTTGGTCAGATCCTTTCTCATCGACCGATAAGGTACCTATCTACGAACGGTTCTTTGCCGGCGGCGCTGATACTGTCAGGGGTTATCAGGAAAGGAAAGTCGGTCCTATTGACAAGAATACTAGCGATCCTGTAGGCGGAGATAAGATGCTTATCGGCAATATTGAATATACTTATCCTTTGGCTGACTTTTTGAAAGTGGCTACGTTTTGCGATAGTGGTAAAGTTTGGGGCGGCGAAGGAAACGATATAATCGCCGCGGGATTTAAATCTAGCGTCGGCGTTGGCTTAAGAGTCAAAACTCCTATAGGTCCGGTTAGCGTTGATTACGGTTGGCCTTTGAATATGGAGCCGGGTGAGGATAAGAAGCAGGGCCGGTTTCATTTTAATGTCAGCAAGGCGTTTTAATAGGGAAAGAAAAAGTTATTTATAGTAAAAAGGAATTAATTAAAGGAGGAGGCCATGAAGAGGATTTTGATTGCCCTGGTTGTTGTAGGTTTGTTTGGTTCGGTTTCTTTAACGGCATCAGCAAAAGATTTAAAAATAGGCTATGTTGATATATTCCAGGTTTTTAACGAATACAAAAAAACTAAGGATTATGATAAAAATTTAGAAACCAAAAAGAATGAAGCTGAGAAACAGCTGGATAAAAAGAAACAGGAGCTGGAAAAACTTCAAAATAAATTAAGCCTGTTGAAAGAAGAGGAACAGAAAAAACAGCAGGAAGCTATGGCTAAAGAAGTCAAAGCTTATAGAGAGCTGGAGAGAAAAGTCTTTGTTGATGTAAAGAAAGAGAGAGACGAAAAGATGAAAGAGATAATTGATGACATCAATGCGATAGTGGATGATTACGCTAAGAAAAATTCTTTTTCTTTAATAGTAAATAAAAATGCTGTTTTGTATGGTGATAAAGTGATGGATATTACTTCAGATATCCTTAAGATAGCCAACAAGAAGTATAAAGGCAAATGAGATTTACCCTTAAAGAAATAGCTGAGCTGGTAGGGGGCGATTTAGTCGGTGACCCCGAAACTGTTATAACAGGAATATCAGGCATAAAGGAAGCCAGAGAAGGGGATATTACTTTTTTGGCGAATTCCAAATATGCCTGTTTGACACAGACTACGAAAGCCTCGGCTATAATCACATCAAGAGAAAGCCTGGAATCTTCTAAGCCGTTAATCAAAACGGATAATCCTTCCATAGCCTTCACAAAAGTTGTGGGCATGGTTGCCCCTGATGATACCAGACACCCTAAAGGAATTCATTCTACTGCAATCATCTCCAAAGGTGTAGAATTGGGCAGGGATGTGGCAATTGGAGCCTATGCGGTAATCGAAGAAGGCGTCAGGATAGGCGACGGTACGGTTATCTATGGTGGTTGCTATGTGGGGCATCAGGTTAAAATAGGCCAGGGTTGCCTTATTTATCCGCACGTTACGATTAGAGAAAGAGTAGAGATAAGTGACAGAGTTATAATACATTCAGGCGCGGTAATCGGCAGTGATGGGTTTGGCTTTGCCATGGTTAAAGGAGTTCAAAAGAAAATTCCTCAGATTGGTACGGTTTTAATTGAGGAAGATGTTGAAATTGGAGCCAATGTTACCATTGATAGGGCTCGTTTCGATAAGACTATTATTGGAAAGGGCACTAAAATAGACAACTTGGTACAGATTGCCCACAATGTAGTGGTAGGTGAAAATTGCATTATAGTGGCCCAGGCAGGTATTTCCGGAAGTACTGTTTTGGGTAAAGGGGCGATTTTAGCCGGACAAGCCGGTATTGTAGGCCATATTCGGATAGGCGATAAGGCTATTGTTGCTGCTCAAGCCGGGGTCACAAAATCTGTTCCGGCAGGAGTGAAAGTTTCCGGGTATCCGGCGAAACCTCACGATACGGCAAAAAGAGTTAATGCTTGCGTTCAGAAGCTGCCGGATATCTACAAAAAAGTAAAATTACTTGAAGAGAAAGTAAGGCAATTGGAGGAGAAGTTACAACAAAATGGATAAACAAAGAACTATTAAAGGAAAGATCTCTTTAGAGGGTGTAGGGCTTCATACAGGCAAACATACTAAGTTGGAGCTTTTGCCGTCAACGCCTAATTCTGGGATTAATTTTATTCGTCAAGATGTCGAGCCAAAATGCCTCATAAAGGCCAATTTTTATTCAGTGCTTAATCCTGAAAATTTTCCGCGTCGCACTTCCATAGGTTCTAATGGAGTATGCGTTCATACGGTTGAGCATTTGATGGCGGCTTTTCAAATCTTGGGCATTGACAATGTGCAGGTCAACATTTGGGGAGAAGAAGTTCCCGGTTTAGACGGCAGCGCTAAAGATTTTGTAGAAAAGATGTGTGAAGTTGGCCTACGTGATGAAGATGTAGAACGTGATCGTCTCATTGTGCGTGAGCCCATATGGGTTGATGAAGGCTCAGCAAGTATTGTGATTTTACCAAATTCAAACTTAAGGGTTTCTTATGTCCTGGATTACGACAACCCTTCTATAGGCTCCGGTTACCTGGATATTTCTTTGAACGGGGAGCTGAAGAGTGATTTATACGAAGCAAGAACTTTTTGTCTTGAAAACGAAGTAAAGCATCTCCTGGAAATGGGCTTGGGCAAGGGAGCAAATTACAAAAATACTTTAGTAATCTCTGAAAAGGGCGTTGTTGATAATCAGACCAGAATACCTGATGAATTCGTAAAACATAAAATGCTTGATTTAATAGGTGACCTGTATCTTGCCGGCCCCGTAAGAGGACATATAATCGCAGTCAAGGGGGGGCACTCCTTAAATATCCGGCTTCTTGAAAAATTACGCCGATATCGCGAAAAAACTAAAAGTGCGGGGGTTCGTTCTCAAACTTCATATGTTCCGGAGTCCGGTGAGCTTAACATCGAGGAGATAATGAAAATACTGCCTCACCGGTACCCTTTCCTTTTGGTGGATAGAATAATTTCTATTGATAAGGGCAAGCGAGCCGTAGGGGTTAAAAGTGTTACTATGAACGAGTATTTCTTCCAGGGACATTTCCCCGGCAAGCCGGTTATGCCGGGAGTTCTGATAGTTGAGGCCATGGCCCAGGTAGGAGGAGTCCTGATGCTTGCCTGTGAGGAGCATAGAGGAAAACTTGCTTATTTTATGGCCGCCAATAATATAAAATTC
>JBAYNQ010000014.1:0-11750 GCA_041678705.1 Candidatus Omnitrophota bacterium | reverse complement strand
GATAAACAAGTTAAAGAAAAAGAAGCCTTCGAAAGAATTACTTACCGCTATGATTATGGATATATCACAAATTGCTTTTGACAAAAAAATTGACCTTGAAATTGAAACCAGAAAAGCTGTTTTTAAAAGAGCAAAGAAAGCCAGGTATAAAGCTGATAAGTAACCGCCCGCTAAATTAAGGACATGGATATCCGAAAGTTTGATAAAAACGATATCAATGAGCTTAAAATCTTAATCGATAGCACTATCGATGATTGCTATCAGGATAAATACTGCCCCCAGGCCATAGCTTACTTTAAACAGTTTCACTCAATAGAAAATATCTTAAAAGATGCGGCAGCCGGAGACACTTTCGTGTTGCGGAACGATTCCGAAATTATCGGCACCGGTACTCTTTTAGGTACTGAAATCCGCAGAGTATTTGTGCTAAAAGAGTTCCAGGGCCAGGGCCTGGGCAAACAAATAATGCTTAAACTGGAGGAGGCGGCTCTTGGCGAAGGTCTTAAAAAAGTAACTTTGTGTTCATCTCTGGTTGCCAAAAGGGTTTATGATAAATTAGGCTATGTTACGGTAAAAAAAGGTTTTATTGATTTAGGAAGTGGAAAAAGGCTTGATTATTACGATATGGAGAAGTGTTTGGAGGTTATGCAGGAGGAGTGAAGATAACACGAATAACCCTGGGTTTGTAATACTTTCTCTTAAAACCACTCAAAATATGATAGAATTGGATTAAGCATATAGGTTTGGTTGAGGAAATATGGATTCGGGGTATTAGCTGTTAGGTGAAAAAAATAAAGGGGAAATAAAATGATTCCAAACTATAAAGAAATTATTGATCTTGTAAAGAAAGGGGCAACAATTGAAGCACAGGAAAAAATAATGGAACTTCGAGAATTCGCCATGAAGCTTCAGGAAGAAAACATTGAACTGAGGAAAAAAATAAAGAAATTAGAAAAGCACCTTGATGATTCTCAAAAAATGAAATTTGACGGGAAATTTTATTATATTGAAGGAGAAGAATATCCGTATTGTCCAGGTTGTTGGGGGGTAAACAAAAGAAAAACACATTTGGTAATATGCGATTTTGGATCAAATACACAATATAAGTGTCCCGCATCCGATTGTAAATTCGAACATTTTATGGACAACTCCCATTGGAAACCACCAAGATATGCCGAAGATGATGGTACATGGATGAGTCATTAGAACCTATAATAACTCAATCCAGCTGACCTTACTCCGCCGCTTCGCGGCGTTCAAGGCCCCTGAGTTCGGGTGTTAGACCAATAAAATAATAATAAACAAATTAAAATTAATGCCTAAATTACCTACCCGTAGAAATACCAATCGAATACCTCAACATAATTATTCAAAACCCGGTCATTATTTTATAACAATTTGCACAGAGAATAGGGAAGAATTGTTTGGTACCATCCAAAACAATGAAATGGTATTAAATGATGTCGGAAAAATGATTAATGTATGGTGGAAAAAAATATTTGAAACATATCAAAATATATCAATTGATACATATATAATTATGTCCAATCATATTCATGCCATTATGAATATTGTAGGGGCCGATACATGGATCGGCCCGATACAGAACAATACCATTGATAATAAAAATGGTATTAATACGGGCGAAAACATGGTTTCGCCCCTACAATATAAAGAATTAGGTCAATACATATCGTGGTTCAAACGCATGTCAAACAACGGGGCCAGCTCTCGCTTGCCTTGCGGGGAAGCTGAAGGCCTCCGGCGCAAAACATAAAAATAAGGATTTATCGCTAAGGTTTTTTTGATATAATAGCTCTAATGGAAAACAATAGAAAACTTATACGTTTAAATGTCGGTGATTTTCTTGAGATTAAGCCGGTTGATAAAGGCGACAGGTCTTACAAGGGCAAGACCCGTGACCTTACGCTTATGGGGATATGCTTTTCTTCCCAAGCCCAATGGGAAAGGGGACAGGTCTTAGAAATTGATTATTTCATCTCCGAGGAGATGGACTCTTTTAAGATAAAGATAGTCGTTGTCTGGTCGGAATTTATTGACACCGCGCACGGATATTTTTGCGGCGGAGAAATAATCGAGATTGAAGAAGGCAAGCAGGATAAGTTTGCCGGATACTATCTTAAGAGGCTACAAGAGAGATTTTCTAAATAGATACTGCCGTCTTAATCTTCTCGAAAAAGCATATAATTTTATTCTTAAACAGTTAAAGAACCCGCTATAGTTGATGAATCAAAAAGAAAGTTCCGCCGATCTCTTTTCCCCTCAGGTTGTTGTCGTTGAGGCTTCCGCCGGCAGCGGGAAAACCTACGCTTTGGCCAAAAGATACCTTAAACTACTCATAAACCCCGCGCTTTCTCCGGATGATATACCTCTAAGAAGTATTCTGGCGATTACATTCACCAACAAAGCTACAGTTGAAATGAAAGAAAGAATACTGGAGCTCTTAAAGAGGATATCCCTTGAGGACTACAAAGATAGCCAGCAGCAGGAGGACTTATTAAGAGAGCTGGGGGTAGATAAAACTTTAGCCCGGGATAAAGCCTCCAGAATTATTAAAGAATTCATCCATCACTACAGCTTCTTTCAGGTTCAGACCATAGACAGTTTTATAAATTTTCTTCTTTTGGGTTCAGCGCTTAATATTGGCCGCTCTTCGAATTTCAAGATACAGCGTGATTATAACCGCCAGCTTTTATATTGTCTGGATCTGGCAATAGAAGAAGCAGTGACAGACAAGGAAGTATTTAACTTTTTAGAAGAATTTCTTGAGCACTATCTTTTTGTAGAAAATAGAAACGGCTGGTTCCCTAAAGAAGACATACTCGCTTTCATGCGCTCGCTTTTTCAAATAAGCAATAAGTATGGCCGGACTTTTAGAACTTTTAAAGGCTGTGGCAGCGATGTTATAAAACTAAAGAAACACATTCGTAGTTTGTTAACAAAGCTATCAACTAAAATCCCTGAAGGTTTTAACTCAAGCGCCAAAAAATCAATACTTTCTTTTCTGGAAAAAAGCAGGGACATATTTGACATAAGCAGTTTGCCCGGCGCCTTGCAGAAAGAAGCCCCTCTTATGAACAAAGGCAAAGTTTCGACGCAAGAATTTAACCTTGCCTGGGACAAGGTTCGCCTCAGCCTCCTTGAACTTATAGAGTTGGACGCGGTAGTCGCTTATAACCCTTATATCAAGTTATTCGGGCGCCTTTCTCTTTTTTTTCAGGAGATATCAAAAAAAGAAGACGTGCTTTTTTTAGAAGAATTAAACCGCCGGGCAAGAATCTTATTTAATGAAGACGGTTTAAGTATCGCTGAGCTCTATTATCAATTTTCTACCCGTTTTAAACATTACCTGATTGATGAATTCCAGGATACCAGTGTCCTGCAATGGCGCAATCTCCAGGCGATGGTAGAAGATGCTTTGTCTTGTGGGGGAACATTGTTCTACGTCGGTGACAAAAAGCAGGCCATTTATCGTTTCCGGGGAGGGGAGGCCAGGTTGTTTGATGAGGTAAAAAACAATTTTAGCAATTTTAATGTCACATTAAGGCGGCTTGATCAAAACTGGCGTAGTCAAAAGGCAATAGTGGAGTTTAACAACCAGGTTTTTTCTCCGGAGAATCTGAGCAGTTTTATCAGCGCTTGCGGCATGGTTTCGGAATTAGGAGAAGATCCGGAATTTGAAAAACAGGTTGGTGATATCTTCAGCGGAGCCTGCCAGAAAGTGCGTCCGGGCTATGATGGCGGATATGTATATCTGGAGAAAATCAAAGAGAAAAATCAGGATGAGCGTAATGAAATTGTTTTTCCTAAAGTTATCGCCTTATTAAAAGACTTGCGTTCCCGGGGCTTTGGCTATGAGGATATTGCTATTTTAGTCCGGGATAATAATGATGTGGAGCTGCTTAGTTCTTTGCTTTTGGGAGAAGGGATTCCGGTTGAGTCGGAGAAGACCCTCAATGTTATTGAAAATCCATCGATAAAGAACATCATATCTTTTCTTTCCTTTTTACATTCGCCTATTGATAATTTAAGTTTCGCGGGCTTCATCCTTGGCGATGTTTTTTCAGCTGCCAGCGGCCTTTCCAACAGAGAAATCTCCGGATTCATTTTTTCAATTCGTTCAGAAGGCCTTTTTTCGTCCGACAAAAGCCTGTACCGTATTTTTCGCCAACGCTATCCCGAAATTTGGGATAAATACTTTGATGAGTTTTTTAAAAGCGTGGGGCTTGTATCAACTTATGAACTGGTGACGGGAATCTATCAGCGTTTTGAAGTATTTAAGAATTTTAGCGGCCAGCAGGCGTTTTTTATGAAATTTCTGGAACTCATCAAAGCCAAAGAGGATGATTATTCCGGGCTGGGAGATTTTTTGGAATATTTAAAAGATGCTTTGAGTGATGACCTGTATGTCAATGCTTCTCATAGTAATTCAGTCAGGATTCTCACTGTGCATAAAGCCAAGGGGCTGGAGTTTCCCGTTGTCATTCTTCCTCTCTTAAGGATGGAAATTAACTCTGAGACTGCCGGCAAAGGCACCAGTTCTTATGTGGTCGAAGAGGGCCGAGATACTATAGGCCTGGTACGTATCACAAAGATGCACCGTAATTATTCAAGCCGCCTCAGGAGTATATATACTGACGCTTATAAAAAAGCCTGCATTGATGAACTTAATAATATGTATGTAGCGCTTACCCGCGCTCAATATGAAATGCATATATTTATTCCGGCAAAGAGCGCTTCAGCTAACAATAAAGCCGCTTGGCTGATGCCGGAAGGCATATCACAAAAGGGCCAAAAAAGCGATTTTCATAAGCCTTACGAGGCGCATCCTCAGGAATATTTTCCGGCTTCTTTACCTGAATACAAAAACTGGCTTGCGGCATTACATGATGAATTCGGCAGTATCCGGGAAATAGTAAATCGCGAAAGAATTCTTGAAGGAAACAATATTCACAATGTGCTTTCAAGGGTAACCAATTGCGCCGAGGCAGATGCCGCGGGTATGATAAATGAAGGTTTAGAATTTGCCGCGGCAAAAAGTTTTTCATTCGATGTTGATAAATATAAGAGTAAAATCGAAGGAATTGTTAACGCTCCGGGCTTAGGGGATATTTTTTATGTCGCTGGAGGGCAGGTATTTTGTGAAAAAGAAGTTATCAATCGCTTCGGGGAGCTAAAGCGCATTGACCGTTTAATATTGAAAGATAAAGAAGCCTGGGTAGTTGATTATAAAAGCTCTGATGGCGATATGGAAAAATACCAGGAGCAGATTCGTGGATATATGGATGTCATCAGAGATATTTTCCCTGGTAAGCGGGTGAGAGGATTTTTGCTATTTCTGGATACTAAGGATTTACAGGAAATTAAATGAAGAAAGCCGTAACTTTAAACTTTGGGAAGAATTTTATTGAGGAGCTAAGCGATTTTTTAATCAAGGAGATAGCTCCTGAGGGCAATGATTTTAGTAAAATTGCCTGCGTTTTTGGCGGCCAACGCCCGGCGCTTTTTTTGCAAAGATCCCTGGCCCGTAAAATCAAAAAGCCTTTCTTCGGGCCTAAAGTATTTACGATAGATTCTTTTGCCGAAAGAATCATATCCGAATTGCCCCTGCCTAAGCTTACAAATTTAGAGGCTGCTTATATTATCTATACGCTGGCTAAGAAATACACCCCCGGAGTCTTTAAGGGGAGGGAAGAATTTAATGAATTCCTGCCCTGGGCAAACGAGATACATTCATTCATAGAACAAATTGATTTGGAAGATTTGGCGGACAGCAGCCTCCTCGGTATAGAAAAAAGTGCCCAGATAGGCTACGATGTTCCTGCCAGTATAAACCTTCTTCTTGAGAGAGTGGTGAAGATAAGGAACTCCTACCATAAAATTCTAAAAGAGAGGCGTGTTTATTCCCGCGGCCAGATATACCGTCAGGCTTCTGTGGCGGTTAAGAATAAGGACTTTAAAGATTTCAAAAATATAATTTTCTGCAACTTTTTTTATCTTCATTCAACCGAGGCCCGGATACTTAAAGAAGTTTGCCTAAAAGATAAAGGCATTTGTTTTTTCCAAGGCTCTAGCAAAGATTGGGAAGCCCTGAAAAAGAATTCAAATGACCTTGGCTTTAAGATTGAGCCGGAAATTAAAAGTAAACCTGCCTACAGCCTCCATATCAATAAAGGATTTGATATGCATTCACAAATCTCGGCCGTAAGGAATATTTTAGAGGGGATAAAAGACAAGGACAATACAGTTATGGTTATGCCCAGGCCCCAGGCTGTGGTCCCGCTGCTTACTGCGGTTTCACAGTGCCTGGACAATTATAATGTTTCCATGGGTTATCCCTTAAGGAGGAGTTCACTTTTTGATTTATTCAATGCTCTATCAAAGGCGCAGGAAAGCAGCAAAGATGGCAAGTATTACGCGAAAGATTACCTCAGGCTCCTGCAGCACCCTTTGGTTAAAAATTTTAAGCTCAGTGATGACCCAGCCGCGACCAGGATAATGGTTCATAAAATAGAGGAGCTACTAAAAGGCGAAAAAGAAAGCTCTATCGGGGGAAGTTTATTCTTGAACCTATCTGATATCGAGGGAGAAAATAAGATATATGAAATGGCTGTCCAGACTTTGTCTGCTATGGGGATAGAGTCTGATGTTAAAACCTGCAGCCTTATTCTTTCCGAGCTGCACAAATTATTATTCAGGATTTGGGAAGATAACTCGACTTTTAAAGAGTTCGCCGGCAATCTTGGAGTTTTGCTTGATGCGTTGGTTGAAAAAAGCCCGATAGCAAAATTTGTCTTTAATCTGAAAGCAATTGATAAACTCAGGTTTATAAAAGATGAGCTGGAAAGCCTGTCTTTTAATACTGAAGTTTTTGGCAGCCGCCAGATTTGGGAAATATTTCAGCAGAAGCTTGAGACAGAAGTTATTTCTTTTATCGGCTCGCCTCTTAAAGGAGCGCAGGTTCTGGGTTTATTTGAGACGCGTTCTCTGAATTTTGAAAACGTAATAATCATGGACATGAATGAGGGAGTTTTCCCAAAATTAAAAGTCCACGAGCCATTGATACCCCGGGAGGTGATGCTGTTATTGGGGCTTAACCGTCTTGAAAAAGAGGAAGAAATACAGCGGTATCAGTTTCATTCTCTTGTATCCGGGGCAAAAAACGTTTATCTTGTCTATGAAGAAAACCAGGAAAAGGAAAAGAGCCGTTTTATTGAGGAGCTTATCTGGCAAAGACAAGCCCAGCGGGAATACCTGGAATCTTTTTCTATACCCAAAGTCTTTTTTACCGTTAGCACCGTCAACCGCGAGATTATTGTTGAGAAAACTCCCGAAATGGTTGAACATCTAAAAAAACAAAGGTATTCGGCAAGCCGCGTTAACACTTATCTCAGGTGCCCCCTGCAGTTTTATTATGAGTATGTTTTGGGTTTCAGGGACAAGGAAGATATGCTTGATGAGCCGGATGCTTCCTGTATAGGAAATTTTATGCACGGGCTTTTGGAAGAGGCCTTTGAAAAATTTAAAGGCTTGTCCCCGGTTATTGACGCAAAGTTTAAGAAGTTTTTTTTCAAAAAGATGGATGAACGCTTTGAAACGGAACTGGCCCGGCGGATGAAATCAGATTCTTTCATTTTAAAAAAGATAATCCATAAACGCCTTGACAGCTTTCTTGACAGAGAAGTCAAAAGGCAAGTTGCTAAAATACTTTGTCTGGAAGAAAAAAGAAGCGGCACCATAGAAATAAATAAAAGCCCGATTGTGTTTAATTACACGGTTGACAGGATAGATGAACTCAAAGACGGCTCTCTGGTGATAATCGATTACAAAAGCGGAACTGCCGACATCGCTCCTAAAAAACTGGCTGCTTTGTCGGTTATGGAGATGAATCTTGAATCAATAAGAAGAGATATTAAGTCTTTTCAGCTGCCGATTTATTACTACTTTATCTCCCGGGAGTTTCCTTCTAAAGAAGTTAATGCTCAGCTTTACAGCTTAAGGACCTTGGAGAGAAAATCTTTTATCAGCAACCAAGATTACGGTTCCCGGGAAAAGATTATAAAGATATGCCTTGAGGCTCTTGGGATTGTTTGTGAGGAAATCTTTTCTGAATCTGTGCCTTTTATTCCCGAGAAAGACCAGCGTAAGTGCCAATTCTGCCGTTTCAGACTTCTCTGCTCCTAGCATTAGTTAACTTTTACTTTTACCAGAATTTTCAAGTTAAAGGCTCCACGTTTTAAGCTATCGGTTTACGGTGTTTGGTTCTCGGTTTGCGGTTTGCAGTTTTGCTTATTTAGCTTTTATGTTTTTCGGTCTTTTGGTTTTTATGTAATCTAGACTTGCGGCTTGTTACCTGTGACTTGAAGCTTAGACCTTGTTGCAAACCCGCATTGCAACTAGGTTCATCGCAGCGAGGTTTTTTGTAACCATTCTTAGTTCAAATTCAATTAATTTAATAAATTCGGCTAATTTAATTAATTCAACTAACTACATAAGGACTACGGGCTTTTTTAAATTTCAGCCTTAACCTTAACCTAAATATAGCTTGCGGTATATTTTGTCCTTTATCCCTTAGCCAAATTATGATATTATTTCTATGCTATGATATCTAAAAATAAGCTTAATTTATGGGATATTTTCTGTATTGCCACCGGCGCGATGATCTCTTCCGGCCTTTTTGTCCTTCCGGCGATTGCTTATGGCTATGCCGGGCCTTCAATTATTATAGCTTATTTTTTAGCCGGGTTGCTGATGTTACCTTCGATTCTCAGTAAGGCCGAGCTTATTACGGCGATGCCTAAATCCGGCGGAGCCTATTTTTTTATCGAACGCAGTTTCGGGCCATTCTTGGGAATTTTCGGCGGATTATCAAATTGGTTCTCCATAGCTCTTAAAAGCGCTTTTGCTCTTATTGGTATAGGCGCGTTTTTACAATTCTTCATACCACAGGCAGGATATTTTCAAATCAAGCTCGTTGCTACCTGTTTCTGTATCTTCTTTGTGGTGATAAATCTTTTTAGCGTTAAGGTTGGAGCCAAAATACAAAATAGCTTAGTCGTGTTTTTGCTTGCCGCCTGCGTTTTATACGGCCTCTTGGGCCTGCGGCATATTAACCTTGATAATTTTCGTCCTTTGTTTCCTGCCAAAATTTATCCTTTTTTTTCTATTTTAGGAATGATTTTTATTTCTTATGGAGGGTTGACTAAGGTTGCGTCTATCGCTGAGGATACGCAGAACCCTTCCCGTACTATTCCTTTGGGGATGCTTTTATCTTTTCTGGTTGTCCAAATTCTTTACTGTTTATTCGTAGCGGTAACTATAGGAGTTTTGCCGCCGCAAAAGTTAACGGCTACACTTACGCCTCTTACCCAGGGAGCTTTAAGCATAGGCGGCCTTTGGTTCGGGGTGATTTTGTCTCTGGCTGCCATAACGGCTTTTATAACTACCGCCAATGCCGGCGTATTGTCTTCTTCGCGGGTGCCTTTTGCCATGGCTAAAGATGATTTTCTTCCCGCACGTTTTTCGATGCTTTCTAAGAAATACGGCACACCTTATGTTGCGATTATCGTTACCGGCATATTTATGCTTTCGTTAATCATTTTTCTGGATTTAGAAAATCTGGTAAAGACAGCTTCGACTTTGATGATTATTCTATTTATATTTGAGAATTTTTCGGTAATCATTATGCGGGAAAGTAAAATGATAAATTATAAGCCCACTTTTATATCTCCGCTTTATCCCTGGATTCAGATATTCGCGATTGTAAGCTATGGTTTTTTGATTTTTACTATGGGGAAAGTACCGTTGCTAATAAGTTTTTTCTTTATCGGGGCAAGCTTTGTGTGGTTTCTTTTTTCGTTTCGCACCATAAAGCGGCATTCGGCCCTTATGCATATTGTAGAAAGAGTTACCGCAAGAGAGCTCGTTGATACTTCTTTGGAGGATGAATTAAAAGACATCCTGCACGAAAGAGATAAGGTAAATAAGGACAGGTTCGACCACTTAATTGAAGCTTGTCCTGTTTATGATATCAAAGAAAAGATGTCCCGGGATGATTTTTTTGAACTCACTTCAAAAACCCTTTCTTTACGGTTAGATATCAGCCAGGCTAAAATAAAGGAGCTATTAATAAAGAGGGAGCAGGAGTCTCATACCGTTATTGAAAAGGGCCTGGCTATTCCGCATATCGTCGTTGAAGGCAAAAGCAAATTTGAAGTAATGCTTGTTAGGGCCAGAGAAGGCATAATCTTTTCGGAGCAAGAACCGCCAATACATATTATTTTTGTTTTAGCCGGCTCTCTTGATAAAAGGAATTTTCATTTAAGGACTTTGATGGCCATAGCTCAGATTGTTAGAGAAAAAGGTTTTTACGAAAATTGGATGCGGATGAAAGACAGCAATTCTTTAAGAATGTTGATATTGTCTTCTACCCGTAAACGGGAGATTTAGAATAAGAGTTATGATTGCCAGAACTAAAATAATTGCCACCTTAGGGCCTTCCAGCAGCAAAGAAGCGGTTATACGCCGGATGTATATTCGCGGGCTGGATTGTGTGCGGCTTAATTTTTCTCATGGCAGCCGGATTGAACATCTGAGCAGGATTAAAATAATCAGAAAACTTAATACAAGAATGCGCCGGGCCGTAAAGATTATGCAGGATTTAGAAGGTTACCGGATAAGGGTGGGTAAGCTTAAAGATCCCCTGGAGTTAAAAAAAGGTTCCACGCTTTACCTTACCCAACAGGAGGTTTTAGGCAACAGCCGGGAAGTTTCTTTTGATTATCTAGGTTCTTTGAAGAGGATAAAAACAGGGTTTTTGATTTATATTGATGACGGCAAGCTCATGCTTAGGGTATCCGGCATAGAAAAAAACCGCCTTAAAACAAAGATTGTCTCCGGCGGCCAGCTTAGAGATTCCAAAGGGATTAACATACCTGAAGCGGTTTTAGAATTCGGAGCTTTGACCGAAAAAGACAAGAGGGATTTAAAAGTGGCGGTAAATCATAAGCTTGATTATCTGGCTCAATCGTTTGTGCGCAATTCCGGCGATTTAAAGCTGCTTAAGAAAAGGATTTTACCCGGGCATCCAAAATGCAGGATTTTTGCTAAAATTGAGAATAGACAGGCTCTTGAGAATATAGACGAGATAATTTCTGAAGCTGACGGGATAATCGTTGCCCGGGGAGACCTGGGGATTTGTGTGCCGATTTATAAAGTTCCGGTTATCCAGAAAGAAATTATCAAAAAATGTATTCTTGCGAATAAACCGGTAGTCGTGGCTACTCAGATGCTGGACAGTATGACTACCTGCCGCATTCCCACCCGGGCTGAAGTAAGCGATGTTGCTAATGCTATTCTTGACGGGGCAACCCACCTTATGCTTTCAGGCGAGACAACTATAGGCGAGTATCCTTGCCAGGCGGTTGACATGATGAATAAGATTATTAAAAATACAGAAAACTATCAGCAAGGGCTCAAAAGATAATTAAGGATAAAATCCGCAAAGCGACTGGCCAAGAATGAATGAAACAGTTTTAAAAAATAAGGAAGAAGTCCCTCTTAGGGGCATTGTAAAACGCCTTTACAAAATCATGGGCAAGGCGATTGCTGATTACAATATGCTTTCAGAAGGGGATAGGATTTTAATCGGGGTTTCCGGCGGTGTTGATAGCCTTTCTTTGCTAAAGCTTTTCTGCATGAGGCAGAAACGTATCCCGATTAATTTTGAG
>JBAYNQ010000013.1:0-12686 GCA_041678705.1 Candidatus Omnitrophota bacterium | reverse complement strand
CGAACTTACGAAGTATCTACCTATACTATAAATTTTACGGACAAGAATTATTAAAACAAGCACGGCCTTACTTTGCTAAAAATGTCCAAGTCCTCGTATAAAACCTACATTAGCGCGCTTAACAAAATCAGCAATGCTATAACCAGCGATTTATACTTAGGCGACGTGTTAAAGCTCATAGTTACTCTTACCGCAAATGTCATGGAGGCAAAAATCTGCGCTCTCTGGCTCCTTGATGAAGATTCTCAGCTTCTTAAAATAAGAGCGACTCAGGCCATGAGCGAAGAGTATTTAAAAGACAGATTTCTTAAAGTTGGCGAGGGAGTCGTCGGGCAGGTGGCCAGGGAAAAGAAACCCATAGCTATACTTGATGTTTTAAAGGATAAGCGCTATAAAGAGAAGAAACTTGCTAAGGGAGAAAAATTGGTTTCTATGCTTAGCGTTCCCATGATGATTAAGAAAAAGCTTATAGGTGTTATTAACTGCTATACTACCAAGCTTTATAAATTTACTCAAAGCGACAAGGCTCTTCTGGGTGCTGTGGCTAACCAGGCTGCGGTAGCTATCAAAAATACCGAGCTGATGGTAAAGACTAAGATAATACAGGAAGAACTAGAGACGCGTAAAGTGGTTGAACGGGCAAAGGGAATATTAATGAAGGAGCAGAAGTTGACGGAAGAAGGAGCTTACAACTTAATCAGGCGCTCAAGCATGGACAAGCGGGTGCCCATGAAAGAGATAGCCCAGGCAATAGTCCTTACTAATGATATAAGAAATAATAAGTAAGGTATGGCTTAATAGAGAATAACGGGTAAATATGGTTAAAAAAACTGGTTTTGATAATGAAAAATATTTGAATCTGCAGGCTAAAGCTATAATAAAAAGGGCCAAGCAGTTTAATAATAAGCTTTATCTTGAATTCGGGGGAAAAATAATCTTTGATTATCATGCTTCAAGAGTCCTGCCGGGATTTAACCCAAACGTAAAAATGAGGCTGCTGCAGCAGCTTAAGGATGAGGCTGATATCATACTGTGTATTTACGCCGGGGATATAGAAAGAAGGAAGATGAGGGCGGATTTTGGAATCACTTACGATGTTGATGCTTTAAAGTTGATAGATGACTTGGGCCGCTGGGGCATCGCGGTTTCAGCGGTAGTGATAACCCGTTTTGACAATCAACCGGCTGCTAAAATATTTAAGAATAAACTCCAACGCCGCAATATTAACGTATATACCCATAGCTTTACCAAGGGTTACCCTACGGATGTAGATACGATTGTAAGTGATGAAGGCTATGGGGCAAACAGTTATATACCTACAAGTAAGCCTCTGGTAGTTGTTACCGGGCCCGGTCCGGGCAGCGGAAAGCTGGCAACTTGCCTTTCTCAGCTCTATCACGATTATAGAAAAGGTATACATGGCGGTTATGCAAAATTTGAAACCTTTCCGATTTGGAATATTCCCATTAAGCATCCGGTAAACATTGCTTATGAGGCCGCGACCGCCGACATCAGGGATTTTAATCTTATTGACCCTTTTCACCTGGAAGCTCATAAGAAAACCGCAATTAATTACAATCGTGATGTGGAGGCTTTCCCGCTGCTGCGACGAATCCTTGAAAAAATAACCGGGGCTGAATCCATATATAAATCTCCTACGGATATGGGTGTCAATTGTGCCGGATTCGGCATTGTTGATGATAAAGCGGTGAAGGAAGCGGCTAAACAAGAAATTATTCGCAGATATTTCCGTTATCGATGCGAGTATATAATGGGTGTAGTGGATAAAGACACGGTCCAGAGAATAGAGCTTATAATGGAAGAGCTTAATCTGCAGCCGACAGACCGCAAAGTTGTGCTGCCGGCCCAGAAAGCTGCCAATGAAGCCATGGAATCTAACAAGGGAAACGAAGGGATTTTTTGCGGTGCGGCTATTGAGTTAGCTTCAGGAGAGACGGTAACCGGGAAGAATTCTCATCTTATGCACGCTACGGCAAGCCTGGTGTTTAATGCTATTAAAAAATTAGCAGAGATACCGGATAAAATACACCTTTTGTCCCCGATGATTATAGAATCAATAGGTAAACTAAAGGCCAATGTTTCCGATAACGAAAATGTAAGCCTGGATTTAGAAGAAGCTTTGATTGCTTTGAGTATAAGTGCTACGACAAACCCCGCGGCTCAATTGGCCATGGAAAAACTGAAAGAACTTCAAAATTGCGAGGTCCATACTACCCATATTCCAACACCCGGAGATGAGGCCGGCCTGCGGCGTTTAGGGGTCAATCTTACTAGCGAGCCGAATTTTTCTTCCAAATCTCTTTTTATTGTATAAACTCAATCCTTTACAGAAATCTCCGGACTCAAGAAAATAAAACGCCCGGACACATTTATTCTTTTTACATTTTCATACGCGATTAATAAAGTAACCAAGGAGGCATAAATGGAAAGAGTACACTTAACCCAAAAAGGATATGAAAGGCTGAGCGAAGAGCTGGAATATTTAAAAAAAGTAAAGCGGAAAGAAATTACCCAGGCAATAGAGCATGCCCGTTCTCTGGGTGATTTAAAAGAAAACGCCGAATATCATTCTGCCAAAGAAGCTATGTCTTCCAATGAAGCTAAGATAAGGACTTTAGAAGATAAACTTAGCCGGGTAGAGATTATCGATGAGAAGGCGGTTGCCGCTGACAAGGCTTATATAGGAGCAAAGTTGAAAATAATCGATTTAGATACACAAGAGGCTATCGAATATTCTTTGGTTGGCCAGGATGAAGCTGATGCTTTAGCAGGGCTTATCTCGGTGACTTCTCCGGTGGGTAAAGCTTTACTGGGGCATGGCTGCGGGGATATTGTCGAGATAGAGGTGCCGGCAGGAGTCTTGAAGTACAAGATAGCCGAGATATCGAGAGGGTAGAAGAAGTCCACAATCTATGGTCCATAGACGGTGCAGATTGAGGCTTGAAAAAAGTCCACGGTCCACGGTCAATAGTCCATAGACCATAGGCTATATAGGTTAAGGTTAAGAAAAACTAAAAAACCAAAAGACAAAAAAACAGAAAACTAAAGAACTAAAAACAGAAAGACTGAAAAACTGAAAGACCAAAAAACCGAAGAACATAAAAACTAAAAGATTGAAAAACATAAAGAATAGGGAAGTTAAGACCTTGTCTACCGGCAGGCAGGCGCTAACCGAAAACCGAAAGAATATTTCTTTAGTAGAAATACGATAGAAATATATGGAAATAAATAGAAATAGATTGTTTAGGTAAGTTTCAAACAAAAACAACCTTGAGGCATAATTAGTACGAAAATGAAACATAAGTTCAGAAAGCCGGAATTAGTTTCTCCTGCCGGGGATTGGAGCGCGCTTTACAGCGCCGTAGATTCCGGGGCCGACAGCGTATATTTTGGAGTCAAGGGCCTTAGTATGCGTAATCTGGCAGGAAATTTTGATATCTTAGAGATCAAGAAAGTAATGAGCCTGCTGCATAGCCGCGGATGCCGCGGTTATTTAGCTTTAAATGTTATTGTTTATAATTCAGAAATTCCAAAGGTAAAAAACATTCTTAAAGAAGCCAAAAAATCCTTGGTGGACGGAGTGATTCTTTGGGATATGGCGGTTTTTTCTCTGGCTAAGGAATTAGGGCTCAGTGTGCATCTTTCAACTCAGGCCAGTGTTGCTAATTATGAGGCTTTAAGATGTTATAGCCGGCTTGGTGCTAAAAGAATCGTCCTGGCCCGGGAAACAGAGTTAAAAGATATAAAAAAAATCATTTCCGACATAAAAAAAGAAGGTTTAAAGTGTGAGGTTGAGGCTTTTATCCACGGGGCAATGTGCTTGAGTGTTTCAGGCCGGTGTTTTTTGTCAGAGTATTCTTTCGGAAAGTCAGCCAACCGGGGAGAATGCCTTCAGCCCTGCCGCAGGAAATTTAAAATAGTTGAACCTCAGGATAATATCAGTTATCTTGCGGGAAGCGACTATATCTTAAGCCCAAAAGATTTGTGCAGTATAGATTTTATCGATAGCCTCATCGAGGCCGGTATAAATGCTTTTAAGATAGAGGGGAGGATGCGCTCTCCGGAGTATGTCAAGGTAGTTACTTCTATTTACCGCCGGGCCATAGATTACTATTTTGAAGGTAAGCTTACAAAAAGGAAAAAGAAAGATTTAAAGCGGGAATTATCTTCTGTCTATAGCCGAGGATTTTCCGACGGTTTTTATCTAGGCATGCCCAAAGACGCACATAGCCGGTCCCTTGAGCATACCCATGAAAAATTATATCTGGGGGAGGTGGTTAAGTATTACAAGAAAATTTTTGTTGCCGAAATCGCGGTAAAAAATAATTGCCTTAAAAAAGGCGACACCATTCTTTGTATGGGCAAAAGTACCCCGGCCTCTTTTGCCAAAATTGAAGAAATCCAAATAGAGCATAATTTTGTGGATAGATTAGAGCGTGGCCAGAAAGGAGGCGTTAAAGTGCCTTTTGTCTTAAAGAGAAATGATAAAGTCTTTATCTGGAGGGAGAAGGCACAGGGGGAGGGACGTAAAACGCGGAATGTGAGAGGCAGAAAAGCTGCTAAATAAATTTTTAAGCTATGATACAATGAATATGGGTTTTGGTGGATTGGTTAATAGATTTAAGAGGGGAAAAAATGAAAGAAAAGAAATGTAGCTTAGGGGAGCTGATCAAGTCTAAACGAAAAAAAAAGAAACTAAAAGTAATTGGATTTTCCAAAAAGGCAGGCATTAAACCAGATAGCTTGGCCGATATAGAAAGAGATAAAAAGCTCCCTACTTTTGAAGTTGTATTCAAAATAGCCTTTGAGCTTAAAGAAGTAAGAGAAATCCTCCTTAAATATATAGGAACAAAATACCCTGAAACAATAAAGATTATAAACGCGATGAATAAATACGAGGCGATGAATCAGCCTGAGTATCTTACCTTAGCTGATATGCTGCGCTGTTCTTTTAAAAAAGGAGAGAACCCGGAGAAAGTGGCAAAGAAATTCCTCAAGCAAATTAAACCTTCATTAGCTAAGAATAGGGCCGTGGTAAAGAAAACCAAAACGTTATTAAAGCTATTCGATAAATTTGGTAAGGAGTTCACAAAGTTATCGGAAGAAATAAAGAAAATTACTTAATCGTACCTTCGGCAATGGTTTTCGGTTTGTGTTTTTAGTTTTTTGGTTTTTCTAAACTATCATTTCCCGGTTATTTTTTATATTGCTCATTTACATCTCTGATTTAAATTCAACCAGTTCAGACAGCTTAACTAACTCAACTTAGCTTGTAGCCCGCAACCTGGCACCTGCGGCTTGAAACTCATTATTTGTAACCCGAAGTTTGCGACTTAGAGCCTAGAGCTTCCAGTTAGTATATAGCCCATTGACATAATAGCGTCTTTTATTATAATAACTTCTTTCATAAACATAATGCCTGCAAGGGCGTTTAAGCACGGTTATGGATAATCTGCAGAAAAAAATAGCTGAATTAAAAAAGGAGAAAGATGCGGTAATTTTGGCTCATAATTACCAGATTCCGCAAATCCAGGAGATTGCTGATTTTCTGGGAGATTCTCTTGAGCTGGCCCGGATTTCCCGGAAGCTTAAAGAAAGAATAATTGTTCTTTGCGGGGTAAGGTTTATGGCTGAAACCGTCAAGATTCTTTCTCCCGAGAAAAAGATTATTTTACCGGTGATGGAAGCGGGATGCCCTATGGCTGGTATGATTACCCGTGAAGATGTTTTAAGAGAAAAAGCCAGGTATCCTGAGGCCTGGGTGGTAAGCTACGTTAATACTTCAGCCGAAGTCAAAGCGGTAAGCGATGTTTGCTGTACTTCCAGTAACGCGGTTAAGGTGGTCGAGAATGTTCCGGTTGATGAGATTATTTTTGTGCCGGATAAAAATTTAGGCTGGTGGGTGGACAAAAACGTTGCGAATAAAAAAATATTTTCCTGGCAGGGGTATTGCCTGGTACACGAAGAGTTTTCTTTAGGTGATTTAGAAGAATCAAAAAGGCTTTATCCGCAAGCTGAAGTAATCGTTCATCCTGAGTGCCGCAGAGAGATCCTGGAAGAGGCTGATTATGTTATGTCTACCTCAGGAATGCTCAGGAGAGCCAAAGAATCTAGATCCAAAGAGTTTATTATCGGCACGGAAGAGGGAATGGTTTACCGGCTCAAGAAAGAGAATCCCGCTAAAGATTTCTATTCTCTGGGAACTCCAAAAATCTGCGCTAACATGAAGAAAACTACCTTGCAGGATGTGTATCATTCGCTGGAGAGTGGAAAATACAATATTGAAATTGATTCCGCCGTTATCGAAAAAGCAAGTTTAGCTTTAGAGCGGATGGTTAGTTACATCTAAATAAAGGCCTTTTCGTTTGTCGTTTATTGGTTGCGCAGCTGGAAATGCCAAATGTCCAACGTCAACCGTTTTTATTTTGACGCAACCGAATAGCGACAGGCAATTTGAGCTACCTGCCTACCGGTAGGCAGGCACAACCCTTCAACACATAACGCAGTCACAAGTGCAAACGTATCCTTAATATGAGAAAGAAAGTAGCCGTAGGCTTAAGCGGAGGAGTTGACTCTGCTGTTTCGGCCTTTTTGCTAAAGCGAAAGGGATGGGATGTCTTGGGGGTAACCCTGAAATTTTCAATTCCCGGACAGCAGGGTTTAAACAAAATCAATTTAGAAAGAGCCAAAAATATTTGTTCTCAGCTCGATATTTCTCATAGTGTCATAGAAGCCTCAGATATATTTACAGAAAAAATTGTAAATTATTTTGTTGAAAGTTATACCTGCGGCTTGACTCCTAACCCGTGTGCTTTTTGCAACCGGTTTATCAAATTCGGATTTTTGGCGGAAAAAGTAAAGTCAATGGGCATTGATTATCTGGCTACCGGCCATTACGCGCGCCTGGTTAAATATAAGGGTAATTATTTTCTCAAGAGCGCCCGGGATAAAAACAAGTCCCAGGAGTATTTCCTTTCTTTAATCCGGCCCGCCGTATTAACTTCGGCCATATTTCCTCTGAGCGGTTATACTAAAAAAAAAGTTAAGAGTTTAGCGCGAAAAAACCATCTCGTATCTGGGCCAGGCAAAGAAAGCCAGGATGTTTGTTTCATTCAGGATGGCTCTTATAAGCAGTTCATTCAGAACCGCTTGCCTGAAGCGGATGATTCTTCGGGTAATATATGCCATATCAGCGGCAAAACTTTAGGCCAACATGCGGGCATTCATTGTTTTACTCTTGGCCAGCGCAGTGGCCTTGGGATTTCCTGGAAAGAGCCTTTATACGTGGTTGATATTGATCCTGCGACCAAAACAGTTTTGGTAGGAGAAAAAAACTATTTGTTCAAAGATACCTTTAAAGCCTGCGGCTTAAACTGGTTTGTTCATCCTCAGACGCCTTTGTTTAAGCGTTTGTTTAATAAACTTACTGTAAAAATCAGGTATAACTCTTTAGCCTATCCTTGCCGGATTATTTTAGAAAAAGATACCGCAAAGGTTTCTTTATCCGATTGCGTTAGCGCGATTACCCCTGGACAAGTGGCAGTTTTTTATTACAAGGATATTGTTGTGGGAGCGGGAGTCATTTCCCGTGATGCCCGGCCATTTTAAGATTTTAGGCGGTTAACGCTGCGGGCAGTTTGTGTTATAATAAATAGTTACGGCGCAAACGCTTTTGAGCCTAAATTATAATTCAACCAAGAGAGGAGGGTTTTATGAAAAGAATTGCCGCGCTAGGGTTGTTTTGGACGTTTCTTGTTTTTGGCTGCGTCAATGCGCCTGAAGATATGATGGTTGACAGTTTTGAGGGGGTAATTGATTCTGAAACCGTTGATTTTGGCTCCAGTGAAAACTCCAGCCTGTCTGTTTCTGCCGACAAGGAGCAAAAAATCTGCGGCCAGCAGTCGCTAAAGATAGAATATGAGTTAAAACCTTCCGGTTATATGTGGATAGCCCGAGGATACGGTTTAGATGTTAAAGGTGCCGGGAAGTGGGAAGTCCAGCCCCAAGATATAGGCTGGAAAAAATATAATGCCATATCTGTGCAGATGTATGGTAGCAATTCTTCAGGGGTAATCGCCTTTGATTTAAAGGATAAGGGAGGGGAGCTTTGGAGATTTCTTATTGATGATGATTTTTCGGGATGGAAGGAAGTCGTCTGCCCGCTAAAAGAGTTTTTTCCCAGGGGTGACTGGCAGCCTGAGACAGCCGAAAGAAATGAGAAGCTTGATTTTCCGGTGACGAGCTTTCAGTTTGAGCCGCGCCTTCCCGGCAAAGGTGCCTATTATTTTGACTGTGTTAAACTTACATATATTAAATGATACACAGATTAAAAAGCAGATTTCGCAGATAAAATATAAAGTTGTATTGATCCGTACATCAAATCCGTGAGAATCCGTGTTTAAAAGCGATGAAGAAAAACATAGACTTATCAAATTTTTCCGAAGAGGAGCTGCTCAATTTAAAGATTCGTGATCTGCCTTTGTCTATAGAGGAAAGCTGGCTGAATGAGTGCGTGCAGTCCCTTTACCAGGAACTCCAAGAAAAAAAGATTATATTTAGGCCCTGCTGTTATCTGGCTGATGAGTGGCTGGCTCCCGATAAGGAGCCGGTTGTAGGCATTCCTTTCTTTCTTGCTCATCCCAATCTTATGAAGCTTGAGAAAAAGATGATGCTTGATGTAGAAGGCGGTACCAAGGCCTGGTGCATGAAGCTGCTTCGGCATGAAGCAGGCCATGCTATTAATTACGCTTACCGGTTTTATCGCAGAAGAAAATGGCAAAAAGTCTTTGGGCAGTTTTCCAAGGAATACAATGAAACCTATCGTTTTCGCCCGTACAGCAAGAGCTTTGTCAGGCACCTGGAAGATTATTATGCCCAGTACCATCCTGATGAAGATTTCGCTGAGACTTTTGCTGTCTGGCTTACTCCTGGCCTTGATTGGCGAACGCAGTATAAAGGCTGGAGAGCCAGTAACAAGCTTAATTATATTGAAGAACTGATGAACGAAATAAAAGAAAAACCTCCTTTGGAAAAAAACGGGAAAAAATATTGGCAGGCTTCCCGGATTAATATGACATTGAAAAGTTTTTATAAAAAGAAGCGGCATTCCTATGCTGAAGACTTTCCTGACTTTCACGATTCTAATTTAAAAAGGATATTTCTTTCCCCCGATGGTGCAGGCTCCGGCCAGCAAAAACCAAAAGGCGCCTCTGCGGCAGCGGTAATGATAAGAAAATATAAAAAAGAGATTTTAAAAAGTGTAGCCCAATGGACTGGCGAACGTAAATATATTATTGGGGATCTACTTGATACTTTAGCTCAAAGATGCCGTGAGCTTGGGCTGATTTTGGATAAGCCTGAGGCGCTTGCCTTGGAAGAAGTATCGATTTATGTAACAACCCTGGTTATGAATTACCTATATACCGGGGGTTTCAGTAAGAATAATTGTCACCGCGGGTAAACTCTTTGTGTCTTTGCGCTTGATAATGCACTTTTAGCCGAAGTAGGTAAGTGTTATGAATAAAATGAAAGTTTTGCTGGTTTTTGATAGCCCCTATTCTACGGAGAGAGGCTATGATTTTAAAGAAGAATTCAAAGACTTTGACTGGGATACAGAATCCTTTGTATATCAAGCTTTGCTGGAAAATGGCCATGACGTGAGGCTTTTAGGTTTATTTAACGATATCAGGCCCCTTCTGGAAGAAGTGAGAGAGAGTAGGCCTGATATTATTTTTAACCTTGTAGAGGTGTTTAACCAAAAGTCGCATTTAGATAAAAATGTTGCCGGTATTTTAGAGATGCTGGGTATTCCTTATACGGGAGCTTCTTTAGCCAGCTTGTGCGTTTGCGGCAATAAAGCGCTAAGTAAGGAAATTTTGAGTTTTCATAAGATTAAGGTTCCAAATTTTTATAGTTTTTACCGGAATCGCAAAGTATGGCTTCCCCGCCGGCTTAAACTACCCTTGATAGTAAAGCCTTTGAGCGAAGAGGCCTCTCGAGGTATATCTCAGGCTTCGATTGTGGATAATGAAGAGTCGTTGATAGAGCGGGTCAAATTTATACACGAGGGGATGAAAAATGACGCTATCGCAGAAGAGTATATCAATGGAAGAGAGTTTTATGTCAGTGTGTTAGGAAGCAAACGCCTCAGGGTTTTTCCTCTCCGGGAGATGAAATTCGGCGGTTTTGGAGAGGATGAACCGAGAATAGCCACCTATCGTGCTAAATGGGACAATGATTACCGAAAAAAATGGGGTATAAAAAATGTGTTTGCCGGGAGGCTTCCTAATGGTTTAGAACCAAAGGCGGCGGAAATCTGTAAGCGAGCCTATAGGGCCTTGAATATGGATTGTTATGCCCGTTTCGATATAAGAGTTACTGATGAATCTAGAATATATATACTGGAAGCTAACGCTAACCCTTGCCTTGACAAGGAAGATGAGCTGGGCCAGGCAGCTGAAAAATCAGGGATGCCGTACGCTAAGTTAATTCAAAAAATAATACGCTTGGGCCTGGAAAGGATGGCTTAAAGACGCGACACTTAAAAATCTTTACAATTCTGTGCCTTTGTATTTTTGGATTCATTTTTGGAGCTTTTGCTCAGAAAATCAAAGAGGCAGATTTATCCGGGGGTTGGTATCCTGATGACCCCGCGGCTCTCTCCGGGCTTATTTCTTCTTACCTGCAAAATATTCAGGTTCCCCAGCTAAAAGATAAAGATATAATTGCTATCATATCGCCTCATGCCGGAATAGAAATAAGCGGGCCTGTTGCTGCCTACAGTTTTAAGGCCATAGAAGGCCGGCAAATTGACACGGTTGTAGTTGTGGGTTTTAGCCATAAACTTGACTATGCCGGGGTGGCAGTCTTGGACGCTGATGGTTACCGTACGCCTTTGGGGGTGCTAACGATAGATGAGGGTTTGACGAAAAAAATAGTAAGCTTCAATGAGAAGTTTTTATCCAACGAAGAAGCCTTTAAAAGTGAAAATTCAATTGAGTTGATTTTACCTTTTATACAAGTTACCTGCCCTAAGGCAAAAGCGGTACTTTTGGCTATTGGCAACCAAAGCCTGGAGAATGCCGAGTTGATCGGCCGGGCCTTATATGAATTATTGAGGGGCCGAAAGAATATTTTACTTATTGCCAGTACCGATATGAGCCATTACCTTTCTTATTCGCAGGCTCAGAAAGTAGATTCTCAGAGCGCAGGTTTAATCGCTCAATTTAAGCCTCGGGAGCTATTTTTAGAATGTTCCGGAAAAAACCGGATGTGTGGCGCGGGAGCAGTCACGGCGGTGATGATTGCTTCAAAAAAGCTGGGAGCCGATAAAGTTTATAAATTGAATGAATCAAGTTCAGGCGATATTGCCGGCGATAAGCGAAGAGTTGTAGGTTACCTAAGCGCTGCTTTTGTAAAAGAAAATAACAAGGAGAGTGAAAAGATGGATGGGTTCCTGAATGTTCAGCAAAAGGAAGAGCTTCTCAAAATAGCCCGGGATGCAATAACTTCCTACTTGAGGGATGAGAAGGTTTTGGATGTTGAGGCTAGTGACACAAAACTAGAAGAAGTTATGGGTGTTTTTGTTACTTTGCATGAGAAGGGGGAGCTACGTGGTTGTATCGGAAATATCATTGGGACAGAACCGCTATATTTGGGGGTCAGAGATATGGCCATCGCCTCAGCAACTCAGGATCCTAGATTTACTCCGGTCACAGAAAGTGAATTGAAAGAAATTGATATCGAGATATCAGTCCTTTCTCCCTTAGAAAAAATTACCGACACCGGGAAAATAATCGTCGGTAAGCACGGGGTTTTAGTTAAAGACGGCTACCGCAGCGGAGTATATTTACCCCAGGTGGCTACCGAGATGGGTTGGGACAGGCAAGATTTTATGAATAGTCTTTGCGGCCACAAAGCCGGCATGGCTACTGATGCCTGGGAAAAGGGAAAGTGTGATATCTACGTGTTCAGCGCCGAAGTATTTGGGGAAAAGGATTTGAGATAACCTGCCCATTAATAAACAGGTATCTTGGTTGAAGATTATGACAAAAGGTGTCAAAGTTTTAATTATCAGTAATGTTGCAGTATTCATTTTAGCCAACATTCTGCCCGGTTTTAGCTGGGCCAGAAAGTTTGGCCTGGTGCCGGCTGTGGTATTCTCTCATTTAAGGCTCTGGCAGCTTGTAACTTATATGTTCCTGCATATAGGTTTATGGCATCTGATATTAAACATGCTCATGCTTTGGTTCTTTGGGCCGGCGATAGAAACTGCTTGGGGCCGGCAGAGATTTGTTTCGTACTATTTGTTTACAGGCATTGTTGCCGGATTCTGCAGCTTTCTGGTCTCCCCGAGCTCTTATATTCCGGTGATAGGAGCTTCAGGAGCAATATTCGGCCTCTTAACCGCTTATGCTTTTATGTTTCCGGAGGCGACAGTTGTGCTTTTTTTTATTTTTCCTATGAGGATGCGGCAGGCTGTGTTTGTTCTCGCCGGCATAAACCTCCTGGGAGCTATATCTAATTCCGGCGCAGGCATAGCTTATATTGCTCACTTAGGCGGAGCCTTGGCCGGTTACCTATATATAAAGAGCCAGCGGCTCAGGGATTTTATCGATTTTTTTTGTCCCCAAACATTGAGAAAACGCTATATTCAGGCCCAAAGG
>JBAYNQ010000012.1:0-12693 GCA_041678705.1 Candidatus Omnitrophota bacterium | reverse complement strand
TTATTTCAACATCCAGAGCTTGGAAATGCTTATCGCCCGATATCATCAATTGCACCATTTTAAAACGCTTAAGGGCATCAACAAGATTATTGTTCTTATGAGGGGAGATGTTGGATGGAATAAAAAATACTTTGTCCAATCCCGCTGCCTCAAGTGCCTCTTGAGCTAAAATTAAATGGCCGATGTGAGGAGGGTTAAAAGAACCTCCCAATATTCCTATTTTCATACCTTAATAAATCTTATGTCTTTATTTTACACGCACCAGAATATCAACTATCAAAAATCTCAAATCCAAATAATACCAATATTACCAAATAAATCCTAAATTCAAAATCCCAAACAAAAATAGCTTTAAGCTGTAAGTTTTAAGTCAAGCTATAGGTTTATGGTGTTCAGTTCGGAACAAATCCTAAACAATATTGAATAACCAAAATCTAAAATTTTCTATTTATATTTTGAATTTGTCTAGTGTTTAGGGTTTTATCGAAACAAATTATTTCTACTGTGTTTCGCGAAGCATATTTATATCGTATTTCTATTATAAAATGGCTTAGGATTTTTTCTCAACCTATATCTCTGCCTTTGCCTCTACCTATTATATCGCATGGTTACTCTCTAATCTGTCCATTGCCGGTAGCAATCCACTTGTAAGTCGTCAGTTCTTCCAGGCCCATCGGACCGCGGGCATGAAGCTTGTCTGTAGAAATGCCGATCTCAGCGCCAAGCCCGAACTGGTAGCCGTCACTAAAACGAGTTGAGATATTAACGAAACAACAAGCAGAATCGATTTCTTTAAGAAAGTGCTCGGCGTTCTTTTTATTTCTGGTTATTATGCTTTCGGTGTGGTGAGAACCGTAGCAATTTATATGCCGTATTGCTTCATCTACATCCTTAACCACCTTGATCGAAACCACTAAGTCAAGATACTCAGTGCTCCAATCACTCTCAAAAGCCTTTTTTACGCCGGAAATTATTCCGGCAGTTTTAGCGTCAGCTCTGATTGCGACTTTGTTAGTGTCAAATTCTTTTTTGAGTAAGGGCAAAAACTTCTTCGCTATGTCTTTATGGATCAGGATCGTTTCAACTGCGTTGCAGACTGAAGGCCTTTGGACTTTGGCATTGACAGCTATTTTTAAAGCTTTTTTTATGTCGGCTGTTTTGTCCACAAAAATATGGCAAACACCTTTATAGTGCTTTATCACCGGTATATTTGAAACTTCAACTACCTTTTTTATTAGCGCCTCTCCGCCTCGAGGAATAACTAAATCAATATTCTCACTGGCCCTTAAAAGCTCTTGGGCTATTTTATGGCTGGTCTTTTCTACTACAAAGAAAGCTTTGAAATTGATTCCGGCAGCACTTAAGGCTCCGTTAAGTACTTTTTGTATTGCCAAGTTAGAATAAAATGAAGCCGACCCGCCGCGTAATATACCGACATTGGAAGTTTTAAATAACAATCCGGCGCAGTCGCTCACAACATTAGGCCTGGCCTCAAATATAACAAGCACCACCCCGATAGGAACCCTAATCTTTTTAATTTTTATTCCGTTTGGCCGCAAACTGGAAGAAATAACTTTCCCGACAACTTCCGGAAGCCTGGCCACCTCCCCTAAAGAAACGCTCATCTGCTTTAACCGGGCTTCATTCAAAGCCAGTCTGTCAATAAGGCTTTCCTTGAGATTCTTTCTGCGGCCGGCAGCTAAATCTTTTTTATTTTCTCTTAAGATAAAGTCTCTATTTTTAAGCAGAGCCGCGGCCATGAATTTTAGCGCTTTGTTCTTTTGAGCGCTGCTTAATCTTGCCAGTTTATAACTCGACTCCCTGGCTTGCCGGGTTAATTTTCCAACATATCCTTTCATAAAACTTCCCTTTATGATACCGGAGGCTAACAACACCCCTGGTCTACTTTTATAAAATCGTCTCTGTGAATCACTTCCTTGCCGAGTTTTTTCCCGGCGCAAGATTTAAGCTCCTGATATGAATACTGGACAATTCCGCGGCCTAAGATGTTGCCTTCTTGATCAGAGATTTTTACCGCATCCCCCTTTTTGAACAACCCCTCTATACCCGATATCCCCACATTCAGCAAGCTCTTACCTTTATATAATAAGGCCTCTTTGGCTCCCGAATCAATACAAATAACCCCCCGCATCATTTTAGAGGCTATCCAGCGCTTACGGGCTTTATCTTTCTTTTGAGCCGGTAAAAATAAGGTCCCTATTCTGTCTCCTCCAACAATACGGGAAATGATATCTTTTTTGTGGCCGTTAGCTATGATTGTTTCTATGCCGCAGGCAGAAGTTATCCTGGCAGCTTCAAGTTTAGTAGCCATTCCTCCACTAGTATGAGTTTTGTCTTCTCTCTTGACCAGAGAAATTATCTTTGAATCTATCTTTGTGACTTCTCTGACCACTTCTTTACCTTCTAATAAACCTTCCACATCTGAAAGTATAATCAAGCGCTGGGCTCCTATCAAATCGGCAAGAAGGGCTGAGATACGGTCATTATCTCCAAATCTTATCTCCTCACATGATATTACATCGTTTTCATTGACAATCGGAACAACCTCCATCTCCAACAACCTGTCTATGGTTTTACGGATATTCATGAACCGGCGGCGGCTGTCAAAATCTTCCCAGGTAAGAAGAATCTGGGCGCACCTTTTTTTGTATTTTCTGAATTGCTCATTAAAAGCATCCATAAGAATAATTTGCCCAAAAGCCGATACTGCCATCAGAGTTTGGATTTCCCCAGGCCTCTTTTTAAGGCCCAGAGAGTTCAATCCACTGGCTATAGCGCCAGAGCTGACAAGAATAATCCTGGCGGCATCACGTTCAGCTTTCAGAATATCCTTGACCATACTCTTTATAAGAGCCTTATCGAGTTTCCCACAAGGAGCAATCACACTGCTTCCTATTTTTACTACTATTTTTTTCATAATTTCACCCTATGTGAGCCCGTTTAAGAATTGACAAATTTGTACATATCCGCGTTATCAATATAAGTACTCAACTATCTGCTTCTTCAGGATATCCATCCCCTGCCCAGACTTTGCCGATACCGCTAAAACACCTTTGGGAATAAGGTTTACATCTATTTTATCAATTTTATTCAACAAGTAAAAAAATTTTTTTTCTTTCAGTACTCCGATATCATATAAAGAAGTTTCTTCTTTAACAGCCTCTAAATCTTTTTTCCAGCTTTGAATTTCGTCGCCCACTACAATCACTATACGGCTTCGAAATAAATGACGCAAAAAATCATTTTCCTGGATTTGAGAATTTTCTTTTTTTACTTTAACCGGAGGAGTGTCCATGACTCTGAAGACTTTAAAATTGTATTCACTCCCAGCCCATAAACAGGACCTTGTAGTAAAAGGATAATCGGCAACCTTCTGGTTCTGTCCGGTCAAAGCGTTAAAAAGACTGCTTTTGCCGGCATTGGACATCCCAACAAGGGCAACTTCGTTAGGAATGCGGTAATCAAGCGTAACTTCTTTTTCTTCACCTAACCCGGGGGCAACAGTATAGTTTCGTTTATAATTGCCTTTTCCGCCGGCACCTCCCCGGCAGATTAAGAACTCTTTTTCCGGGCCGTTCAAGTCAGCGATTACTTTATCCTGCCAGATGACTCTTGTCCCCTCAGGAACAGATACAATGAGATTGCCGGCATTCTGGCCTTTTTTATTGTTAGCTCCTCCTCTTGTACCGTTAGAAGCAATAAATTTCTTACTGCCTCTAAACTTACTGAGATCATAAAGATGAGGGCTTATCTTGATAATGACATCGCCGCCCTTTCCTCCATCGCCGCCATAGGCTTTAAGCTTCCTTGAGGAAATACTCATCAAAGTTGAGTCACCCTCGCCGCCGGAGCCTGACCGAAGATAAACTTTAGTTCTATCTAGAATCATATTTATAAGCCTCTTGGGGGAAACTATTGAAAATCGATGCTGACAGCTGATTAAAGAAAAGAGAACTTTTTATGAAAATGGAAAGACTTATCACTTTGAAGAGCTTGAAGATGAGGACGCGACAACGCGGATAATTTTCAGTGTGGTGTATATTTGGCGATGTCCTTGTTTTTTGCGGTATTTTTTTCTGCGGTTGTATTTATAAACAATGACTTTTTCGGCTTTGTGTTCCCCTAAAACTTCGGCTTCTACTTTAGCTTTCTCTATATAAGGCGTACCGATTTTTACCTTCTTTTCATCAGCCAAAACAAGAACCTTATCGAAGGCGATCTTGCCTTCTTTTTCTTTGAGGCGCTGGACCTTTAAAGTGTCGCCTTTATTGACCAAATACTGTTTTTTCCCGATTTCAACTACTGCTAACATAGGCTAAGATAGTAACACACGGTAAATATTACGTCAAGTATTTATTCCAAATACACCTTTTGGGTTGAATATAAAAGAGAGGGGACCTAAAATCCCCTCTCTTGTTCATCGCTCTTGGATAGACAATCCCTAAAATTTAGGTCGCCTGTCTTCTCTTTCTCTGGGAGGCCTGGCTTTATTAGCTTTCAAGGTTCTACCCTTGAGCTCCTGGCCCTCCAAAGCTTCTATACCTTTATTGAGATCATCGTCAGAATCCACTTCAACAAAACCAAACCCCTTGGACCTGCCGGTATATTTATCTTTTATTACTTTTATGTCTTTTGCCTGGATACCCTTGCCTTCAAGATGGCTTCTAATATCATCTTCGGTAGTACTATACTCTAAATTACCAACATAAATTTTCTTTTCTTCACTCATCTTCATTCACCTCTTGCTTTAAATCACCTCTACACAACGAAAACCTCCCTAAGGCCGTTTCCTTTTTACATTTTTCCTCCTCTTTTTCGAAGGCTTGCTATAATACTGCCTTTCGCGGTACTCCTCCAGAACCCCCTCTCTTTTAGTCTGGATTTTGAACTGGCGAAAAGCTTTTTCAAAATCTTCGGCCCTATCTATTCTTACTTCTGCCACACTAACCTCCTTTTATTGAACCTTTTTGTTTTCAACTTTTAGATTTTGCTTTGATGAGCTGCTTTTAAATGCCGGGGAGTGAATCTTTTTGTAAAAATATCCAATGCAGGATTAAATATTAAGGTTTCTTTGCTGTATAACCGGCAGCTATCAAACAACTTTCCAAAAGCTGATTATACACCCTTTTTAAATATTGAAAAGTTTTTTTTTAAAATTTAAAAGGAAACCCTACCCAATGGTATTCCCGCTTAAATCTGTCACTATATTCTACTTAACATATTGTTAATAAATGGCTTAGGTAATGATTGCTACTTCTTGAAGATTGGAGTAAGTTTCACTAAAGCTACCTCAGGCAGCCTCTTTGAGGTGCCTGGGGGTAAGATTTATTGCCGCCTCAGGCGTCATTTCGATGAGATATTCAGGTTCGGGAAAACGAGCCTCCGGATGCTGAGGGCTTTTTTTATCTTTTTTCACATCTCGGATAACCCTTTTTGTCATCCTCTGGATAACCTTACTCTGCCAATTATTCCTATGGTGCTGGCCGATATCCTCTTTACCTATAATCCTGGCCTTCCCTTTCAAGGTGTAGCCAAGAAACTGAGGCCCATCTATAGCAGTAATGCTGATGGTGGGGTTCTTTTTTAGGTTTTCCAGAGTATGCCCACGGTATAAATCAATAAGATAAATTCTGCTTTCTTCTATGCCGGCCAAGCCTTTTATCGAAGAATGAATTTTATTCTCGGCATCGAGCGTCGAAACAACGATGAATTCCTGCCTCTGAAAAAAGCTGATTATTTCAGAACTTATTTTAATCATATCTTACCTTTATATTATTTATTATAACCATCCAAAAACAAGCCGCAAGCTCTCTTTGCGTCTTTACCTTTTAGTAAATTCATCCGGTAACCCGAAAATCAGGGACTAGGTAATCTGGGAATCAGGCTATCAGGAAAACCGAAAAACAAAATCCAAAGAACCGAAACCCGCAAACTTAAAACCAAGTTTATATCCTAAATTATCAATTATCTATCTCTTATGTCTTCTCTTTACCTTTACCTCTTCTTTAACCTTTCTTAGCCTCAACCTTGGCCTATTCCTGTATTCTATAAACTAAATTGGTGCGTGGACAAATAACGAAAGGCAGAAAGACAGGCTTTTGAACCTTCTCCGCAGGCAATGACGATCTGTTTCTCCGGAACACTGGTAACGTCTCCGGCAGCAAACAAACCTTCTATGTTGGTTTGATTATAACAATCTACAATTATTTCTCCCGCTTCGTTCTTTTTGAGCTCGGAAGCAAACCCGGAATTGGGATTCAGGCCGATTTCAACAAAAACTCCTTCTACTTCTAATTCTTTAATCTGAGAGCTTACTTCTATCTCCACACCCTTTACGAAATCAGCGCCGTATATTTTTTTCACCAGGGCATTGTTTAAAACTTCTACGTTTGATGCTTGCTCCAGCTTTTGTATCATAACTTCATCGCCATTAAGTTTAGAGTCTATATTGACGATATATACCTTAGGAGAAATGTTGACCATTTGCAGTGCCGCGTCCAGAGCAGAATTCCCTCCGCCAACTACAACCACATTTTTCCCTTTAAAAACCGGGCCGTCACAGGTAGCACAATAGGTAACTCCTTTGCCTTTGTATTCTTTCTCCCCCTCCACTGAAAGCAGGCGGGGATTTTTACCGGTTGCCACAATTATAGTTCGGGAAAAATATTCTTGCTTTTCGGTAACTACTTTTATTTTACCTTCCTGGGACAAAAGCTCCATCACTGACTGGGGCATAACCACCTCGATACCAAAAGAATCCATATGCTCCTGGAACTTCATAGTAAGCTGGGGGCCAGTGATAAACTGATAGCCGGTATAATTTTCTATATCACCGCTCCAAGCGGCCTGTCCGCCTATATCTTTGGTAATAACAATGAAATCAAGCCGTTTACGGGAAGCATAGACTGCGGCAGTAATTCCTGCCGGGCCGGCACCAAGAATAATTAAATCGTATATTCTCATATATCAGGTGTCTTTAAGAGTTATTTCCCGAAAGCCTGATTCGGCTCCAATATAACATATAGCCCGCTGTTACTAGAAAAGATAAAGAGTGGCTGAGTAATCTTATTTTGCCGGCTGACTCTGATATAGCCGGAAGCACAAAGAAAAGAATAATCGCTAAAATGTTAACAACACACATATATACAAAAACCCTGCGGGATAATTCAGACTTTAGCAGAATCCCTATCCCGCAAATAGATGCCAGAGTCGTCCATGCTATACTGGAGGCGGCTATTCCTATCAATGAGTGCGGATTCAGTCCCCACAGCCAAACAGAAGCATAAGAAGTGGCCGAGACCACGCCCAGCCAGTAATAAACCGGCTCTATCTTTAAAAAGAAATAGAGAGAAATATGGGACAAAAGAATGACGGCATTACTTAAAATTATAATCCAGGCAAGAATAACCCCCGTTAAGCCGGGCGTATGTTTATTAACAGAAAAAAGCTTCATTTGACAATCTCCTTTTTTATATTGAGCCTACCGTCAACAGCTCGCACAATCCCCTCCTGAACAATTTGAGCACTTAGAAGAGCTTTTAGTGCCGGAAACCAGAAAAGGAGAAAAAACTTTTTGGAGATTCTTAGAACCGCATTCAGGGCAGGCTATTTTTACTTTCTCTTGTCCGACCCCTATAAGAAAATCCGTTTTTAATGAGCAGCTATTACAACGGTAAACATAAATAGGCATCTTAGGCACCCAAAGCCGTATCAATAGCTGTTTTATCAAACCCAACAATCACTTCACCGTCAATCACTATAACTGGAACACCCATCTGGCCGGAAATCTCAATCATTTTCTTTGACGCTTCTTGATCAGTGGAAATATCCATATTCTGGTAAGCAATACCTTTTGAAGCAAGATATTCTTTTACCCTGTGACAATACGGACAAGCCGCAGTAGAATAAACCTGTACTACCATAATCACCTCCTGAAACAATCTTATCGCTATTATAAAACCAATTCTGCCGCGTTAATTACCCCTGAGTTTTTTGTAACTTTCTCTTACACACGGAAAGCTTGGCAAGAATTTTTTTCTTATCTCCTATGATTTTATTGAGCATGTCCAGTTTATCGGGGACAATATACTCCTTCAATGCCGAATAAGTAATTATAGCCTCTATCTCAAGATACACCGCAAATTCAACGGCTTCAAGCTCTGAAGAAAATGGTTTCGCTACTCTGTCGTTAATATTCTTGCAGACAGCAATATATTCGGGAACAATCGACCTCAAATAAGGATTATACTCACCACTGGCTATCTCATAAACGACATAGCTTGTGGCATCCTGATGCATTTGCCTGAATACTTTGTTATGAACCGAAGACTGTTCATCAAGTTGTTGCCATATTTTTTTGAGCTCCTGGCCTTGAGAGCTTTCGATGAGAAGAGAATGAAGCTTGCGAGCAGCTTCCTCAGCCTCAAAGGCTGTCTGAAGCATCTGGCGTGGGTTAAAATTTTCCGGCATTTACTTCCCCTCTATTTTTTTCTTCAGTGTTGTTAATTCAACTAAATGTTTTTTTTCTTCTTCAATAACCTTATCTAAAACAGGTTTTTTATCGGGTAAAAAATAATCTCTGAGAGCTGAGTAAACAAGTATGGATTTCTTTTCAATATGTATCCCGAAATTCAAAGCCTGGATTTCGGAAGAAAACCCCTCCGTAATCTTTTCTTCAATTAACTGGCGGGTAAACACAAATTCAAACGATATTGCCTTTAAATACCCCTCATATTCACCGGGATTAAACTCTGCTACAAAGTAATCTGCCAAATTTTCAAACATCTGTTCAAAAACTTTTTTATGATCAGCTTCCTGGTCTTTGAGGTGAGCCCACATTTGTTTTAATTCCGGGTCTTTAGCTTTTTTCTCTAAATTTTCATAGAGTTTGCGGCCGTTTTCTTCTACCGCGACAGCTATTTTTAATATTTCCTGGGGATTAAACTTTTCCAGCATCAAACCTCCTTAATCAAACACGGATATACACTGATTGAAGAACGGATTCACACGGATAACAAAAATTCCAAGTTTAAATACTACCAAATCTCCATTATCTGAATATTACAGAAATACGATAGAAACAAATTGTTTCAATCGATATTTTAGTTTTCAGTTTTCCGGTTTTTCTCAACCTCAGCCTAAGCCTCTACCCTTGGTCGAAACTATCCTTCAATCTTCTCAAATAAAGTCTTATCAACTCCACAGACAGGGCAAATCCATGAATCGGGAATGTCTTCAAAAGATGTTCCGGGCTTAACGCCGGAGTCGGGATCGCCTAGGGCCGGGTCATAAATATAATCACACGCCGTGCATTTCCATTTTTCCATAATATCCCTCCTTGTATGCAAAGTGTTCTGCTTAAAGAAATTTTACCACACTCTTGGTAGCTGTAAAGCTTCTAAGAAAATCAAAATATCTTGTTGGCAATCAGCCCCAGAGCCACAACTTGAGGAACAGTAATTATCGGCAGCCATATAGCGACTTTCTTGCCTACATTATGCCAGAGAAGGCCGATTTCAGTATAGTCGGTAACCACCCCGGCCATAAGAAAAACAAAACTGTTTCCAAAAGCACGGGTCTGCCTGAATATCTCAAAAGCCATAGGGGATGACCCTTCAGAACAGACCTCGATGACTGTCGCTACTATCAAAGTAACTAACAAGCCTGTTATAGAAGGGCCCATGTAAGCATTAAAGACCCCTGACGGGATATAAGCTCCGGCCAAGCTGGCCAAACCGATACCAATTAAAATCCACCATAGAACCATATCCGATAAGTCAACTGCTCCCCGAAAAATGCCCTTAATTTGTGAGGCCATTTCTTTTTTTGAAAATGTGAATTGGAGCATTCTTTTTTTTATATCCTGGAAAATTGAAAACTCCTGAATGGAAGAAGCAGTATTGAGATTGGTTTCTATAAGATTTTTCTTTTCTAGAAATTGAAAAATAAATCCGGTTATAATAGCTATCACAAGAGCCGAAAACACAATAAAAAGCGCTTTAAGCCCGAAAAAACCTATAAGCATAATGGTTAAAGCTATATTAGCCCAGGGGCTGGCCAAAAGAAACGCTACCACCGCCGGGTTAGAAGCGCCTTTTTTATGCAATTGGATAGAAAGAGCCAGTATCCCGTGTGAGCAGGCGCTCATAAAGAACCCTAAAATCACAGCGTAAAATATTGTTCGTTTCTTAGGCTTAGCCAAGGTGAGTGAGATATATTCTCTGGGTATATAATAGTCTATGAGGCCTCCTAGCAAAAGGCCCAGGACAACTGCCCACCAAATTGTCTTAAAATACATAAAAAAAGCTTTCCGGAAAGGGCCGAGAAAAGGAAGGAAAAAAGAAAGGATGATCAGAAAAGTTAAAACTGAAGCTACGATAAATACTTTATCTTGGTAAAAAGGCTTCCGGCGGCAGGAATAACAAGAATCATCTTTCTGCAAAGATAAAGAGTGTTCTCTGGCAAAAGCATCTCGGCAACGTGAACTGCAAAAGTAATAAACCCTGCCCTGGAATCTCAAATTTAAAGAGCTTCTTTCATTAACTTTCATCCCACAGATAGGATCTTTAGCCATAAGTTTTCTTTCTTAAAAATTTATTTTTTTAATTACCTGCTTTAAGGTTTCTGCTGATTTTTTAAACTGGAGCTTCTCCTTATCCGAAAGCTCAAGATGCAACACTTTCTCAACGCCTTTGGCATTAATAATAGAAGGGAGACTCAAACAAATATCACTAATGCCGTAATAATCCTTCATCAGTGCGGCTACCGGCAAAACAGAGTTTTCGTCTCTTACTATTGCCTCACATATTCTCACCAACGCTAAAGCAATAGCATAAAAGGTTGAACCTTTGGCTTCTATTATTTTATAGGCCGCATTTTTTACCTGTTGAAAAATTTCTTCCAATTCTTTATCCCGGCGGCAGGTGGCATTATGCACACAGAAAGGACAATATTTCTCAAGCATCATGCCCCCTATGCTGGCATTGCTCCATACAGCAAGCTCACTGTCTCCGTGCTCGCCTATAACATAAGCGTGAACATTGCGGGCATCAACCTGGCAATGGACACTCATAAGATAGCGAAGACGCGAAGAGTCAAGGACTGTGCCCGAGCCAATAACTCTGGAAGGCGGCAGCCCGGAAATCTTTAGAGTCGCATAAGTAAGAATATCCACCGGATTGGTAACCATTAAAATTACCGCCTGCGGACTGTAACGAACTATCTGGGGGATAATCTCTTTTAATATTTCAGTATTCGCCTGGAGGAGTTCAATCCGAGTTTGTCCGGGTTTCTGTTTAGCCCCGGCGGTTACAACCACTATATCAGAATCCTTGCAGCCGTCAAAACCAGCGGCATATATATTTACCGGCCGGCAAAAACTTAAGCCATGGTTCAAGTCCATGCACTCGCCTTGGGCCCTTTTAAGGTCTTTATCGATCAGCACAATTTCTCGGACAGCCCCTTTCATGAGAAGAGAAAAAGCTAAACTGCTCCCTACACTGCCGGCACCGATTATAGAAATCTTTGGCCTTAAAGAATTCATACCCCTCCTTCTTGAGCACTGAATTTACTTTCCCTTCCTTTTGAAGCCTCCGCGGTCTCTTCCAGAAGAATGGCTCTCCTTAATCCCCTATAAAAAAAGGCCTAAATCTCCGGGGATTTAGGCGAGGAATTAAAAGAGTTTATCTTTGTCTGCAAAGTACCCATAGGACAAATAGCACACCATGCCCGAGGCATAAGAGGAATGCCCATAATAATAGCAATCAGCGTAGTGACAAGGCACATCCTGACAAATACAAAACCTATCGAATAAATATTTTTGTCAACTGTGATAAGTTGCAAAATAAATATTGCCATAAAAAGAAAAAAAATAGTCCACTTAAACCGCTTGTTGGAAAAAATTCCGGGTAGCTTATGCTTAAGACTCAGTTTGCTTAGAACTATATCTAAAAAAGCTCCCCGGGGACAAAGATTCCAACACCAAAACCTAGCTCTGAAATAAGAAAGGCTAAGCAAAAAAATCATCATAAAAAAAACCAGATAGCCCAGAAGCGAAAATAAGGACCCTCCGATAATTATAAGGGGCAAAAGCCAAACCGTAATTTTCTGGGAGATTTTTTTGTTCATACCTACCTATTTAGTTATTCCGTAACTTTGAGTTCTTTTGAGTTTTCCCAAAGCCCATGTATGTTGCAATAGCTTACGGCTGAAATAACACCTGCTTTATCTGTTTTAAAATTTAAGCTAAATTGCGGCTCAGTGTACACCCCGCTTGTATTCGGCCCCTGGGCCCAAGCACCATGAGAAGAAAACTCACACCTTCCCAGGCAAACAGGAGATTTCGCGTCTTGAGCAAGAAAATACACTTCTATCCATTCTATATAATGCTCGGTAGTGTTAGGGTGCGGTATCTCCTTACCCACGCTCACCTTTACTTGCGTTAAAACTCCTTTGGCGGTTAATTCCGGAGATTCAATAACCGGAACATGTTTTTCTTTTTTCCAATCAGCGGTCTGAAATAAATCTTTTATAGACACATTTACCTCCCTATTTTCAAATCCCAATACTACCAAATCCCAAACAGAAAAGGCTTTAAGCTATAAGTTTCAGGCCACAGGTTACAAGTTGCAAGCCTCAAGTTTCAAATCTAGTTATCGGTTGTCGGTTTTCGGT
>JBAYNQ010000011.1:0-13250 GCA_041678705.1 Candidatus Omnitrophota bacterium | reverse complement strand
TTCTTCTCCAATTTAGAGATCTCAGACATTGAAATAATAATAATCTCTTCCATGGAAGTGACTATCTCAGGAATGACTAGCTTTTCCTGTTTATCTTTAAATTCCTCAAAAGATAGCCCCTCAACCGGGACTAATTCATATTCTGGTTTCAGAAGAGGCTCCTCTTGCGGTCTGCTTTCTTCTTGCCCGTACCAAGCGCGCATCTGTTCTACTCTGCTATTTAAGGCCTCTAGCTCTTTAGATAGCTTGTTTCTTTTCCGGCTGTCTTTTAGAAAATCCAAAAATATCCAGACAACCCAAGAGATAAATACTAATTGTAAAGAAGAAATAAACGGCCCTAAGAACTCTGCCCCTACTGCTGAGAATAAAACTAAGGCTATGCCTGATATTGCCATCAATGAAGTGATTTTTAGATTCCTATTAGATTTTATTTGGTCACGTAGACACACTTCGCGTAATTTGTTTGCGACATTTTCTGCCTGGGCGATAATTTCTTCAGTGTTCAATTCTTCCTCATCCTGGCCGCCGTTGTCGAGGGAGGCCTGGTTTGCGCTTGCCGTTAAAACTCCTGCTGCAGCAATTTCTTTATCCGTATGTACACCCTTAACGGAAACTTTTCCTTCTTCATAGATATCCACTACACTTTCTTTGACAGCTACTTCTTTTACCGGTTTTACGTCAGGCTCGGTAGTTTCTACTTCAGCATATCTAGGCATATTTACTTCTAATCCGCTTTGTTTTTCTAAAATAAGCTGAACTGCTTTTCTGCCAAATTTATCTCCTAAAAGCTGATCTCTTTTATTGGGAATATGACCCCTGAGCTCAAAACCCGGCAGGCTGTAACGAGGCCCATTAAGCGTGGTAATAATAGCAGCTTCTCGCTTAGCTTCTTTAAAAATAGATTTTTTTCCAGTAATAATAGCTGCCTGTATAAGTTGTTGATATAAAGCGTTTACTTCCTGATCAAATTGTGCCAACTGTGGCAATTGAGTTAAAGCAAATTGCAGGTATTGGCCAATACCTGAAAACTTTGGATTACCATGTTCATCAAATTCTATTTCTTCAAAAAAATCAATGTTCCACTTTTTGCTTAAATCAAGTAAACGATAGAATAAAGTATTTTTATTTTTACGGTATGCTTCCACCTTAGTATCTTGAAAAGAGAAGCCTTCGGAAACAGCAAAATTAACATATAAACGCGGCAGAGCTTTCACGGCATTACCTGTACCATCAATTAAAGCCTCTCCTTCTACAATTAATTCCTCTCTCAACATTATACGCAGGGCTGCAAGCATAATATCCCGCAAAAACGCAGGCCGTTCCGCAATAAGACGCAGCACACTGCCCTGAGTTTGGCCAATGCTGTTTTGCAACCCCCGTTTAAGGTCAACGAATTGATACGGATGTTGAATCGAGTATCCGGCCGGTAAATTCTCCGGGTAAAAAACTTCGGGATAGCCATACGAACCCAGAAGCGTCAACCAGCTTCTATCTCGCCCCATAAATTCGTAAACATTACTTCTTGTATGAACTTTAGCACTTAAAGCACTCGACCAAAAACCCTGTTGATACCACTCAATAGCAGTAGATGGTCCAAGCATTAGAGTGTGACAGTCAAAATCAATGCTTTTAGGTATAATTGCTACCGGTACATTATAGGGCTTAAGAATATCGGCTAAAACACCTGATTGTTTAGCGTGGTCATCACCGCCAACCATCACCACCCCTTTAAAACTTTGGCAATTGGCGATAGCATTGGCTTGTTTTTTGGCTTGTTTGGCAGCATCTTTGTCGGTAAGATTAGTGCGGGAAGAACCAGACAAAATACTTCCCCAGGCTTTAGCTTTAACAGCTAATTCCGGTATCACTTTAATAATACGCTTTAGAAAATATTCGGGTTCAGCACAAACTGCCTCAAGGCCATTTACTAAAGCATATAGCTCTAACCCGTTTGCGAATGCCTCTTCCGCTGCCGCAGATAAGGCAGAATTTAACCCCGGACAGTCTCCACCGGAAACACCAAAAAGAACAATGTTCTGTGGCCTGAACTCTGCACGAGATAGACACACTCCACCGTTATCCAGAGATTGACCTGCCCTAAGATTCTCTAACGAATGCTTTAAGGCCAAAATATCTTCTTCTTCCAAGCTAAATTCTAGAGATAACGAAGCAACAATTTCCTGTTTTTGAGTAGAAACGGTAGATCCCATTTTATTTTGTTGTTCAACTAATCTTGATAGGGCTTTAAATAAATTAGGCCTGTCAATAGCAATGGTATTTTGATAAAGGCGGGTAACAACTTTGACTTCAATCGGCGAGCCGCGGATACCGTTAAAATCAGGATGTTGATATAATCGCCTAAGTTGCGTTTCTTTATCAGAAAAACTTAAATTGGATTTATTTACCTGCCATTGCCGGTAGCTTTGTACTGCCTTATAAAAAGCAGCTACATAAGGCGGAGTAGGTATATTATCAGTGCTCAAGATTACTTCTGCGTAAGCCATTTCTTCCTGTATTGCCGGTAATTCTTCGGTCTGATGCTTACGTATAAATTGTTTCTCAACTTCCAAAACATCCATGTTATAATACTTTCCGGTTTCGATGTATCTTTGGATATCACGGTTTCTTCGTAACTCCCAGCCTCCATCAAGAAAGACAGTTAAATCATAATTGCGGTTAGTCTGTTTATGAGAAAGAGAAAAAATGCCTTCAACAATAATAATATTATATCCGGGATATATCGTGTCTAAATCTTCATTGCCTTTAGCATCAGTTTTGCGTTTTCTGGTTATCTGGTCAAATACGGGTTTATGAATAACTTGGCCACGGCGCAAAGCCTGTACGTCTTGATAGAAACGGGCAAATTCCCACTTGCCAAGCCACTCTTCAGGCTTTAAAGAACCCATTTTGCCTAAAGAACGCAGTTTTGTAGGCCTATCAGACTTAGCCATAATATAATCATCAAAATCAATAGTTAATACCTTGGGAGAAACTAAACGTTTATTAGGGTGTTCTTTGTGCCACTTCTTTAAATATTCTTGCATCTTGTTTTGGATAACCGCAATGAATTTTTTTGAAAAATGAGTTTTACCGGCAGCTGAATACCCAGTAATAGCAATTAGTGTCGGTAGGGGCATATCCTTAAAAGCATTTTTACTCCATTTTTTCACGATAGTTTCCGCCAGCCTGTCAACAGCTTCACCGCTCATTTCTAAAACTCTTCGCGGCTCAACTTTCTCAACGCCTACACCAATTCGCTCCAAAGCCCAAACGCACATATCTTTTACTTTTTTACTTTTGTCTCTTCCTGCCGCCCAGCGTAGAGTTTCTACCGAGGCAGCACTGCCTATTTTTCCCAATGCCTCAGCGGCATTGCGCCGAACACGATAATCTCTATTTTTATCAGAAAGAACCATTTCTAATACAGGAACTGCCTTTTCTGAGAGCATTTCTCCTAAAAAACAAGCTGCATCCATCTGTCCATATTTTCCGGTAGTATTTTTAAGTTTATATATAAGGTCATCTTCATTCTCGGCGTCAAAAAGAATTTCTTTCCTGGCTACAGCGCAAGAAGATAAAAGCCAGGCAGCTTTATCTGATAAATTACGCATAGCATCTAACTCTGCCCTGTATTGCACATATTCATCGGGATTAATAAGATATTCGTCTCTTTTGACCCTTATTTCACCGGCAATGGCTTCGGTTAACTCCAATAATTCTATTTGTAAACCCTGTTTTTTTAGTAATGACCATCTTCTCATTACTAAACGAGTCAGGCTTATCGCCGCACACTCTATAGAGTGCAAAACATGCTCTTTTATATTCAATACTTTTACGGGAACCTGGCTATGGAAAAATTCTTCAAATGACGCATAAGCACTACCTCCCGAAGCAATAAGCGCCGGGATGCATACTATTCCCTGAGCCTCCAATTCGGTAAATAGCTCTCTTGATAATGCGCATTCTATGCCCTCTATCACAACGTTAACTTTTATATCACTATAACTGCTATCTAACTTTCCGCGTTTAGACTCTGCTATTACCAGAACTTCTGCTTCCTGAGACAAAAGCTCTCTTCTGGATAAAGTCACCCCTTTTATGCCAAAAGTATTAATTCCGTTAGCATTATAAATTCCACGTTGCTCACCGCAAATACCAACAATTTTGAGTTTCATTCCTAATTCTTTTATTAAATTTCGGTACAAAGCACAAGAAAGCAATCTATTAACCATATTTGAGATATTTCCTGTTCCATCGATAATAACTCTTAAATCTTTACCCGTTAAAGGCTTCATTCCCGGAAAGTCTTCGCTATGGCGGCTTAACATACGAACCGCGGCAATTAGGCTTTCAGTAATACTTATGCCTCTCACCTTCCATTTAGAATGCGACCACTTACCCCCTTCTAACTTACGGGACGTTGCAACAAGGCTGTATATTCCTAATTCCTTTCCCTGAATATTCTTTACATCTCTTGCTATTTGAGACACTGCTCCTTCGATAGCAGACATATCGCTGTCTTCAGTGCCTGAATCCGGCTTAAGAATTAAATACTTTCCTAGAATACCACTGATAGCCATAGACTTTGCCCAAAGACGCAGAATGCTTTCTCTCCCTAACTTTGTACCAGAACGAGGGACAACAGTTACGAACGCTCCGTCTAAAGAATTTCCCCATAAAAATCCGCGTAAATCTGTCCGGTTAGCTAAATATACGGTTTCTCCAAAAAGTTCTTGCCTTAGATTGTCCAAATTTTCGCTATTTTCATCCGCATAATACCTCACCCCGCCTAAACCAATAACAAACTTTTCGTTTTCCTGTTTAGCACAGATTACACTTATCGCATCAAAATTTTTGTTAAAAGTATATATTATTCTAAAAACATTTTGGTGCTCTTCTCCTATATATATACTGTTATCAAAAGCAAAAGTTATCGGCAGGCCTTCTTTTATCCTATATTGATCAAAAGCATTGGTTTCTTTTATAGCCCCGGCTATATCTTCTAAGCTTGGAGAAATTTCTGCAGAATTTGCGTAAAAAGCATCCAGAAACACTGCTTTAAAACGCTCAACCCCGGATAAAGATTCATCGAATTCCTCCCTATAAATAGAATATGCTTTTTCTTTAAGCACAGATAAAACCTCTTCTTTTCCGATATCGATACCCCCATTATCTAAAGGTTTCTGTTTATTTCCTCCGTAAGCGTTTACAGTTTGGGCAAAAATAATAAGCGGCTGGACTCTGAGCAAAAAGCTTCCTCCATTGTCTAAAGGTTTGTCCCTATCATCAAGGAATACCCCCTGGTTACGCACCATAGCTAAAACACGCTCGATAGTTACTTTTACCGCCAGGTCAGTTTCAACAGCCAGCATAGCTTCCAATGCCGGGATAGCAATAGTTTCATTTTTATCAAGGGGCAGGCGGCCTAAAGATTCAACTGCTTTAATGCGTAGGCTTGCTTGAGAAGCACTGCCCCCGTTGTCGAGGGAGGCTTTTCTTTTATTTATTTCTTTAAGCTCCCGGGTTAATTCAGCTATTTCTTCCTCAAGCTGGGCTTTTCGGAATGTTGTTATAATATTTCTCCGAAATCCCCATATCCCCCAAAAAAGATAAGCCAGTATTGCTAAAGAAAAAATTATGAAATCCTTCTCTGGGAAAATTAACGGCACTAAATTGTAAATTATTAAAAAACCAAATATCATCATCAAGATTTCTCTTTCTTCTATTTCATCTTCACGTTCAATTATTTTTTTAAGTTCTTCTTTTTTTGAACGTTTTAATTTAGCGATTGCTTCCGTTTTGCTAAAAGTGAAATCATCTCTGCCACCGTTATCAAGGAAGGTATCTTCCTTATCTTTTAACAAATCTAATTCTTCGAAAAGCCTCTTCTTTTCCTGTCCGGATTTAAAGTTACTGTAAATCTGCCAAATAATCCAGGGAATGAATGCTAAAGTTAGAATGAACAAAACCGGCTCAATTAACTTTACTTTCCCTACTTCTAAAAATAATACCAGTATTGAACCTGCTATTACCATAAACGAAGTAACTAGCACGCTTCTCTTGGATCTTGCTCTATCACGCAAATACACCCTATGTAGCTCATTTAATAAAACTTCTGACCGGGTAATAATTTCTTCGATGAACTCTTCTAAAACATCCCCTATAACGTCTATGGCAACAGGCAGTTGGAGCAAAGAAAAATTCTCGCTTACACCAAGAGAATCCGGATAGCTGTTTAAATCAATAAGGAGTTTATGAGCACGCATTATTTCTGATAGGAAATAATTTTTATTCTGAAAATATTTTGCATCCCCGGCATTTTTATAACTTCCTAAAGCAACATCAATGATTCTAAAAACTGCCCGCAAACCGTCAAATTCATCGTCAGCCATACCTAATTGCACTGCTGCCTGCCGTTTGTACTTTCGGGCCATGTTTTCTATCTTTTCAACTCCTGCATTAAAATTTCCCCCGTTGTCTAAAGAGAGCTTCTCTACCTCAACCGCCATCTTCTTATAAGCCTCAATCAACCCGGTAGTTGAAGAATCGTGGTTAGTTGCTTCGGCTTGCGGCTCAAGCTGGGGTAATATGCTCTTAGCAAGTACTTTGCCCAGCTCTACACCCCACTGGTCAAAGCTGTAGATGTTCCAAATTACTCCTTGGACAAATATCTTATGTTCATAGATAGCAATAAGCTGGCCTAGTGTGCGCGGGGTTAACTTTTTACCTAAAATAGAGTTTGTAGGGTGGTTGCCGGAAAATACTTTAAACGGCAGGAGCGTTTCTATTTCTTCCTCTGTCAGTTCAGATTTACCGGCTTTTTGCCGCTTTTGGTTTTCAGCCCTAAAATCTTGCCTTACTTCTTCTTCAGTCTTTCCTTTCATCAGAGCTTCGGTCTGGGCAAAAAAGTTTGATAGGAATATTTTATGATGTTTATCTAGTTGGGCCTTGAGAGGCGGGTCACTGTCAAAGGCGTGGCGGCTGCGCTGGGCAAAAGCAATAAAATCAGCCGGGATTAGTTTTGTACCTTGATGGAGTAATTGATAAAAAGCATGCTGGCCGTTAGTGCCGGCTTCTCCCCAAACTATTGGCCCGGTTTGATGGGTTACCGATTTACCGTCACGCCCCACAGACTTACCGTTTGACTCCATATCTCCCTGCTGGAAATAAGCGGCAAAACGGTGTAGGTGTTGGTCGTAAGGCAAAATCGCGTGGGACTGGGCGCCAAAGAAGTTGTTATACCAAATGCCTAAGAGGCCTAAGATAACCGGTATATTCTTATTAAAAGGAGTATCTCTAAAATGCGTGTCTATATCATACGCGCCCAAAAGAAATTCTTTAAAGTTATCAAATCCTATATAGCAGGCAATAGAAAGCCCTATAGCTGACCATGACGAATAACGTCCGCCTACCCAATCCCAGAATTCAAACATATTAGCAGTATCAATTCCGAAATCTTTAACTAATTTTGCCTCTGAGGAGACTGCTACGAAGTGCTTTTTAATATGTTTTTTGTCTATCGCCTGATTTAAAAACCACTTTCTTGCCGTTTCAGCATTAGTCATAGTCTCCTGGGTAGTAAAGCTTTTAGAAGCTATTATAAAAAGAGTAGTTTCAGGATCAAGGCCTTGAAGGGTTTCTGCGATGTGGGTTCCGTCAACGTTAGAGACAAAGTGGACATTTAAGCCTTTACGCGCGGCATATGCCTTAAGTGCTTCAGTTATCATCACCGGCCCGAGGTCTGAACCGCCAATTCCGATATTTACTATATCGGTTATGGGAAGGCTGGTGTAACCTTTCCAGCTGCCGGAGATGACTCTACCTGAGAAATCCTCCATTTGAGCTAAAACACGATTTACATCCAGCATAACGTCTTTGCCGTCTACATATATAGGTAAGCCTGATCGACTCCTTAGGGCTGTATGAAGAACTGCCCGGCCTTCTGTGCCGTTAATCTTTTCACCTCTAAACATTGCTTCAATGGCACTGCTAAGGCCTGTCTCATTGGCTAGCGTAATGAGAGCTTCCATTACCTCTGCGTTGATTAAGTTCTTGGAATAGTCAAGGAGTATATCCCCGAAACGAATCGAATACTTATCAAAACGCCGGGAGTCATCTGCAAACATATCCTTCATATGTCTTTCTTTCATAAGCTCAGAGAGTGCTTTCAGCTTCTTCCAGGCTGCGGTTGCGGTTGGATTTACCTTGGGTAAGCCGCCGTTATCGAGGGAGATATTCACATACCGGCTCTTTGCAGTTTTAAAAATATCATATCCGGTTTGTGTTCTGTAAAGCGAATCGTTAAATTTTCCATCATCTTGTCCTGCACTTTTATATAATAGATATTCACCCTCATGATTTTTGATATTCTTTTGCGCCCTAGCATTGATATTCTCCGGTGTAAATTCTATTTCCGGTTTTCTTTCTTCTTCTTTACGCTTTTTATTCTCTTTTGTAATTTTTTTATTATCTCCTTTTACATCCTTGATTACTCCTTGCACTGATAACATAAAAAGCCGGTCTGCTTCACGTAAAAACTCAACCATCCTGCCTATCGCCGGGTCCGCGAATGGTAAAAGAAACTTACCCTGTTTATGTTTAACTGTTACGCCCGCCCCCCTAACTTCCTCCAGCGTATTCTCAATTGTAGGATAATCATGGATAACCGCAGCTCTAGAAATAAGATGCACATCAGCTTCCTCTAAAATTCCTTCTTTTATACACTGCTCTGTTATCAAGGCTATACGTGACGGCGCGTTATCCATATGTTCCAATCTAAAAACAATTCCTTCTTTAGCTAAATCCTGCGCTTTCTTCAAAAGTTCTTCTTTGCGCTGAGAGTTTTGTTCTTGGCCTGCTTCTTTAAAAGCTTCTATAATATTTTTGCTCACAACTTTTTTATGTACACACCCGGAATTGCCTACATCGTGAAGCAAAGCTAAAATTAATAAATTCCTTAACTCTACATAAGCGGCTTCACTGCCTAATTCAAGCTCTCCCAAGGCTATCCTGGCCATATTGTAAAGAACCTGAGTATGATGATATATTGGGTTTTCTTTGTCATTGTTAAAATAACTGCTGGCTTTTTGATATAGCTCTTTCAAAAGATAAGTGATTTCTTTTTTCTGTTCCGGACTCAACCTATCATCATTATCAAGAAGAAAAAGTGTACCTTTGAGGTTATTGTCGGCTAATGCTTTGTCGGTTAAAACATAAAACTTATCAATAGTCCTCTGGCTTACCATCTTTACATTATGTTCACTTAAATACGACTCGGAAGTTTCCTTGGCCCCATTATCCAAAGGTTTCTGTTTATTTCCTCCGTAAGCGTTTACAGTTTGGGCAAAAATAATAAGCGGTCGGGCTATGGGTTGAATCCTTGGATTGCTGCCTAAAGACTCTGCTGCTTTAATACGTAAATTCGCTCGGGGGATATTACTGCCGTTGTCAAATGAATCGCCTAAACCCAAATTAGTCAATAATGATTCGTCTTTAAGAATCTGCTCTATCTTCATCGCCACATCCATTGCATCTTCGCCTTTAGCTTCGATTATGACCGTGCTACCTTTTCCAGCACCAAGCCCTAACAACGCTGCTGTGTCATTCGCATTTGCTTTATTATTACCTTTTTCTATAGTCACCGTGCTTTTTGATCTACGAGTCAAATTCTCTATAGTCATAGCTCTTCTCAAATGTAATTTTGAATTAAGATAAATAGAATATCTTGTGTGGGTATAGGATAATATTTCTTCGGTCATACTAATAGCCTTATGGTGTTTTGGTGCCAGCTGTACTTCTGGTTCCTTTTTAATCGCAGCAAGAAAATCATCTATACACTTACACCCTGTTAACGATATTTCTTGTGAACAAAAAAGTTCAATAACATCACTTGTAAAAATAAGTTTTTTCTTAGGGTTAAATCCCGAAGATAGTAATGTAACTACATCAATAAATTGATTAACCTTTTCTTTATTTCTCCAACCCGCTAGCCATTTTTTGGGAGCATCTAAACGTACATATCCATTTTCTGATCCGGGCGTTAAATAGACAACTCCCGTTAAACAATAGTTAAAAAATTCTACTACGTCATTGATATCATTTTCTGATTCAAATTTCTCAGTTCCTTGGAAAATATGATAGGGTTTTTCATATTCACCTCTTTCCATTTCTTCATCAGTTACCCCACCCCAATTCTGAGACCATATTGTTTTTTCTGTTATACTATGTATTCTAGGGTATACGTGAAATTCAACTTTTGTTGGTTGGCTTGAATGTACAAATATTGCAAAAAATGCTGTTTCAAACTTTAAGATTATTTTCTTATTTTTCCACATTCCATTATCGTCAACTTCTATCCTTCCACTGTCGGAAACAGCTCGATCAATTTGCTCAAAAATATCGCTATCCGTAGGATTTAAATAATTTTTATCCGGGGCCTTGAACTTGACTGCTGTCTTTAGGTGTGGTGCCTTTTGAACTAGAGAGCTATTAGTGGATAAGGTTGGTAACGCATCTCTTTGTTTAAATTTATTGTATTCCTCTTCATCTAGAATTGTTAAATCTTCATAAGGCTCTCCAGTATTATCGTCTGGTCCGGATAGTTTCTCACAAACAGGCCTGCCTTGTGGATTATACAATATGCTCTTACGCTCTATAGAAATCCATTCGCCAGGGTCAAAGCCCCTGATTAAATATGCTTCAAAATTAGGATCATCAACCCATCGCCATGCCAGGCTGAAATTTTTTCCTTCGTTGTCAAAAGACCCGCCATTATCCAGGGATTTCTGCCCATCTCTTCCGTAAGCGCTTACAGTTTGGCCAAAAATAATAAGCGGCCGGACTTTGGACAAAAAGCTTCCTCCATTGTCTAAAGGTTTGCCCTGATTATCAAGGAATACCCCCTGATTACGCACCATAGCTAAAACACGCTCGATAGTTACTTTTACCACCGGGTCAGTTTCAACAGCCAGCATAGCTTCCAATGCTGGGATAGCAACAGTTTCATTTTTATCAAGAGGCAAGCGGCCTAAAAACTCTACCGCTTTAATGCGTAAATTTGCCTGAGAAGCGCTGCCGCCGTTGTCAAAGCTTTCAGCTTTATGCGTTTGGACAAAAGCTTTCTTTAAAATAGCAAGGCAATCTGGGCAAAATTGCGGCTCTACTGCATCTAACTCTCTTGTTGAGGGAGTAAAATGTATCGCGCAATTTGGATTAACGCAGTGCGCACCGTCGCTTAAAGGCATCTCATGCGTCCCCATACCAAACAAATGCCCGGTTTCATGGATAGCATTCTTAATATTGCGGGCTATAAAAGTTTCCTGCCTGCTGCTTTGGAACCTGTAAGCAGAAGTAATGGTTATATTTTTGGAAGGGTAAGCCCGGCCAAAAAGGCACTCTTTTATTCGACCTTCTTCTGTCTCTCCGGTTAAATCAGCATCGGTTACAACTAAAGTAGGTATTTGCTGTTTATGATTACCTATACTATAAGGAAGAACGTATTGGCCGGTTTGTGGATAACAGTAGCCTCCGGCATAATTAATAAATTTATCTAAAGAAACCGGTTTCCCAATATTAATATCAAATTCAAAAGGAAAGGCTCTTTTTACGCCTTCCTGCATATATCCGGCTAAAGCAAGAATTGTATCCAAGTTATCAATATCCTTTATGGCCGGAATAATTCTCAACGCCGGAGGCGCACGGGGTTGAACTTGTCCTAAAGAAAGATTTCTATATAGAGTGACTCCGGAACCATTACCGTTATCATAGGAATCGTTCTTTAGCTTTGTTTCTAAAAAATTTATTATATCCATAGGACCTTTTACCAAGATACCTTTCATACCGATACTTACAGCAGGATCTATGTCAACTTCTTTGCGGTCACCAACCGAAATTACTTCAGCTGGCTTTACTCTTAATTTTTTGCACACTTGCAAAAACATATCAGAATTTGGCTTATTGACCACGTCAAGTTGGCTGACTACCAGTGAAAAGAGGTCATCAATGCCTAATACTTCTAAAGCTTCCCGGGCAAATTGTGGACCATTATTGGTAACAAGAGCAAAACGAAATCGCGCGGATAACCGCTTCAATACATCCTTCAGCTTTTCGTTCTCCTCTATATAAACATGAGGTCTATAGCGCTGATAGAAGGCAATCAGGTAATCCGCGGGCGAGATCCCGTAATGCTTTAAGGTTTTGGTCCCGGTTCCCAGTTCTGCCCGTATCCTTCGTATCTCATCCGAGGGGACACCGGTTCTCTGATGTATAAATTCAATAGGATACTCACTATATGCACGGTCTAGGTCAGGCGTTGCATATAAGGTGTGATCGAGATCAAAAATTATTACGCTTTTTGTCACAGAAGAATTGCCGCCGTTGTCTATTGATCCTTCATCTTCTCTGGTAAGCGCTTTCAGTCGGGACAAAATAAAAAGGTGTCGGTCATACCGAGTAGGACCGCCATTATCCAAAGACTCATCCTGAGAACGCATTATTTCTAAAGCTTTATAGGCTAACCCTCTTAAATAGCCGTGTTGCAAATCCTGCTTCTTAGTACTTGCCATTACAACATCGACGCCCGACTCTGCTTGACCGGCAGCGTCAACGATCACTTCTCCCGGACCGTCATACAGAATGCCGCCTGTCAAAGCAACCCGGTCGATATCATAAAAATCACTCAACGCCTTTACCAAACGTGTTATATTTTTACCCACCAACCTGAATACCCTCTGAGCGTCTCCGTGTTGCTGAAGGTTTCCATTGACCAGCCAATCTCTTAAAATATTAGGTACTTTATCCCGCTGGCTAAAACCATAGCGTTCATACAACCCGTAATGACGCGCGGCATTCTCAATACCCCACCATGATATGTACGCTCCAGCCCACCCCCAGATACCTGTTACCGTATGTTCAATAGCATCGCTGCCCATGTTAATGATCACCTTGGTAAACTCTGCCACCGCCTCTTCAAGGTTTCCTCGGCCATCAATATAGCCTGAAGACAAGGTGTTACCGAACTTGAGCACCAATGTATTCCTGTAGTCATAGGATCTGGCTAAACCAAGCGCTTCCATATTACCGTCATTTTGGACGAATACCATTTTTGAAGGAAATGCCGCGGTTATGTTCTCAAGCAACTCACCGATAAAATCTGTTGATGTTGATACCAAAACCCCTGAAGAATAACCCACAACGTTATCTCCTCTTGAAACCGCTCCTATACCCAGACTAATACCGAGAACGTCAATGTC
>JBAYNQ010000010.1:0-13458 GCA_041678705.1 Candidatus Omnitrophota bacterium | reverse complement strand
TTCGATGTCAAAAGCAGAAGTTCTTGAAACTGCTCTTATGGCTCATAAGGCAGGGTACGGTTCGATAGTTTTACAGTCCGGCGAACGCTCGGATGAAGAATTCATAAATTTTATTGAAGATATCCTAAAAACAATAAAGTGTTTAACGGATAAAAAATTAGGGATTACTTTATCTTTGGGTGAACAGTCCCAGCAGGCATATAAGCGTTGGTTTCAGGCCGGAGCGCATCGCTATCTCTTGCGCATAGAGACTTCCAATAAGACCTTGTATCAACGTATCCATCCCGATGATGGCCATGATTATAATATTCGTTTAAATTGTCTAAAGATTTTAAAAAATATCGGCTATCAGGTTGGCACCGGAGTTATGATTGGGCTACCGCACCAAAAATTAGAGGATCTAGCCGAGGATATTTTATTCTTTCAAGCCCAAGATATCGATATGATTGGTATGGGCCCCTACATTGTTCATAAGGAGACTCCTTTAGCCGGCCTTTGTAAAATTAATCCCGAGAAAAGTTTCAATCTTGGCCTTAAGATGATTGCCTTGGCTCGATTGCAATTGGAGGATATTAATATTGCTGCTACTACCGCCCTGCAAACTTTAAATCAAACCGGCCGGGAAAAAGGCTTGAGGGCCGGAGCCAACATCATAATGCCCAATATCACACCTTCCAAATATCGGGATAATTATCAGCTTTACGAAGGCAAACCTTGTGTTAGCGAGGACGCTTTAGCCTGTGACGGTTGCCTAAGAAACCGTATTCTCTCCATAGGTGAAGAAATCGGTTATGGGCAATGGGGTGATTCGCCGCATTTTTTCAAACGTTATAGTTTGGCTAAACAATAAGTCACAAAAGGTTTTTAAGAGCATCAAAAACCGGTTTTATGAATTATTAAAAAACCCTATCCAAGTTAAAGAGCGCCTGCTATAATATCTAGAAAGGATTTTGTCCTCAAAAAAGGGGTGACTAAAAAAGGGAGGTGCGGTATGGTTTGGTTGGTAAAACTCATAGGAATTCTTTTGGTTGTAGCCGGAGCGATATTTATCGCAAAGCCGGCAAGCATGAAAAAAGTTATGCGTTTCTGGATGAAAAAAAACCGCGTTTATGCAGCCGGAGTTATCAATATTTTAATAGGTATCATTTTCCTTTTCGCTGCTTCAGGCTCTTCTTTGCCTTGGTTTGTAGTTTTAGTAGGTATTGTAAGCTTAATAAAAGGAGCTCTTTCCTTTATTATGGGGCCGGCCAAAATTATGGCTTTAATCGATAAAATTGACAAGAAACCAGTTAAAAGCTTGCGCAGCCTTGCTATCGTGCCCCTGGTTTTAGGCATACTCTTAGTCTATGCGGCCTGAGACAGGCGCTTAGAATCTCCGATATCTTGTTTAAGGAGAAATGATGAAAAAGTTTTTTCTGGCTCTCTGTCTAGTGCTTTTTATTCTTTTGGGCGCAGGAATCTTTAAGGATCAGATAATAAAAGCTGTCCTAACAGTTGAAGTAACAAAAATAGTAGGCGCTCCGGTTCACATAAGAGGGTTTTCCTTGAGCCTTCTTAGAAAAAGTATAAGGATAAAAGGATTCAAAATTTACCAACCTGCAGGTTATCCCAAAGAGGCATTGCTTGACCTTGAAACTATAAATATTGATTACGATTTGGGCGCTTTGCTTCAAAAAAAGCTTCATTTGCCTTTAGTCGAGATAAGCTTAAGAGAACTTGTAATTATTAAGAATGAAAATGGCAAATTGAGCGTTGACGCTCTAAAGGTTTCTCAAAAAGAGAGTGAGGCTCCCTCAACAAAGCAGGTCCAGTCTGAAAAAGCTGTCATGCCTGTGCAGATAGATATATTAAAATTAAATCTAGGCAGAGTGATAAATAAAGAGTATGATTCCAAAGGAAATCCCGTAATAAAAACTTTCGATATTGATATCAAGAACAGGACATACCAAAATATTACCAGCGCCAAGCAGTTGATCGGTTTGCTCTTAATTGAATCAATGAAGGCTTCAGCCATAAGGGGAGCTAAAATTTATGGTGCGGTCAGCTTAGCGAGTGTGGCATTTGCGCCGGCAGGCTTAGCTATGGTTTTTACTGCAAAAGACAGTATTGGTGATTCTTTTGATGTTGCGTTCGATGAAGCGTATAAAGTCTGCTTGGAGGTTGTAGGAAGCATTGGAAAGATAAAAAATACTAATCGAGGAACGGGTGTTATAAAAGCACGGGTTGAAGGCGCCAGCGTTACAATCAAACTCGATGAAGTGGCGCCAGGAAGGACAAATCTCACCGTGTCGGCGCGTAGATTTATGCTGCCCAAGCTTCAGGTTTCCGGTATGGTCTTGCATAAAATAACCAAGCAATTGCGTTAGAAATATTTCTATTTACGTAAAGCCTATTTATTATCATGGACAAGGCTGTTGCCATAAGTAATTGGCCTAAAGATGACAGGCCCAGAGAGAAATTATTAGATAAAGGCGAACATACACTGAGCAATTCAGAGCTATTGGCGATTCTTCTTAGAACAGGTGTTAAAGGCAGAAGTGCCGTTTCTTTAGCAAGAAGCATCTTGAAAAAATTCAAAACGTTTCGCGACATGTCTCGTGCAGATATTTCCAGATGGCGCGAACTAAAAGGTTTAGGGCCGGCCAAAATAGCTCAGATAAAGTCAGCTATTGAGATTGGGAGAAGGTTTAGGGAGGAAATAAAAGAAAACCGCCCCAAGATCGAAACGTCAAAGGATGTCGCTGACATTATGATGCACAGGATGAGAGATTTGTCCAAAGAAGTTTTTAAGGTGATATTGCTTGATTCTCAAAACAGGATAGTAGATGTTTTAGAAATAACCGAAGGTACGGTAAATCAAGCTGTTCCTATGGTAAGAGAGATTTTCCAAAAAGCTTTACAGAAATCTGCCAGTTCGATTGTATGTGTACACAATCATCCATCTGGGGAGCCTAATCCTAGCTCAGAAGACAAGGTGTTTACGCAAGACTTAATAAAAGCCGGAAATATTCTGCGGGTGTTTGTCTTAGATCATTTAATAATTGGCGATAACGTGTATTTTAGCTTTGCCGACAAAGGAATGATGTAGTAAGAAAGAATCTTCGGGAGGCAGAGCCTATTTAAAGTTTAGAAGCTTTGAAAGCGGAATACCGAAAGCCTTAGCTATTTTTTCCAGAGTTGAAAGTTTTACATCACAGGGCTTTTTGCTCTCTAATCTCTGAATATGTTTATACTCTACATTAGAAAGCTCCGCAAGTTTTTGCTGGGTGTAACCGTATTTTTTTCGTAATTGGCGAAGCCGCATTGAATAACTTACCTTAATATCTTTCTCCATAGTAGTACAAAAATAACATAAAAATAATGACATTGACACCTTATATATAAGGTGATATGATGTTTTCAGCAATTTATTTAACTGTACAAGATATGCTTAGAAAGAAGAGAATCCACATAGAGGCGTCTTTGCTGGAAGATATTGATAGCATAATTAAAAAAGTCCAGAAATTGTCAGAAAAAGGCTATCAGCAATGGTCGGTTTCCAGAGAGGACCTGATAAGATTTGCTGTGGCTAGTACCTTTGGTCTCGCATATCCTTACGTTAACGTAGATAGGAAAGTATTTTCTAAAGTGCTTGGTAAAACTAAAAAGAATTAAAAAAAGAGCGTCTCAGACGTTCGATTACTAGCCAGTGAGCTCCGCGGACTCCATTCCAAGATTTCTCACGAAGGAGGATTAAAAAGTCTTTAAAACCTCCGGCTTTCTGCTATAATTACTGAAAAGGTTTGTCTGTAGGCCTGCTTATCTATTTTATCTATGAAAGTCCATTTAGCTGGATTTAATGTTGACACAAAGGTTTTAGAAGAGCTCCAGGATAATAATCCGAGACGGCTGGATATAACTCCCGAGGTCATCTCTGCTGCTTACGCCCGCATAAGCCGGGACCCCCGGCCAATTGAGCAGATACGCCAGGATGCCCGTAAGGAAGTAGAAGGCGCCCGTAAATCCAATTCAACAATAATTTTTAAGATGGGGCACCATTCGGTAGCCGAACATGCGGTATTTAATCTTGACATCGTAGGTGTTTCCCGCCTGGCTATGGAAGAGGTTGAGAAATTTCGCCTCTGTTCTTACACGGAGAAGTCGCAACGCTACATAACTCTTGAAATCGATTTTATTATACCTGAAGAAATAGAAAACAGTTCCTGTAAGGATTTATTTATAAAAACAATCCGGCGTCAGAATGAAGCTTATGGCAGGTTTTTTGATGTTTTAAAAAGGCAAGTTTTTAATAAATATCCTGATTTAGCAAAGGACCCCAAAAAGCACGGCCTTCTTGAAGGTTGGGCTAAAGAAGACGCTCGTTATATCACCTCTCTGGCTACTTCTTCTCAGGTTGGCCAGACTGTAAACGCTCGCGTGTTCGAATTACTTCTAAGGCGTTTTGCATCTTCCAAATTGTCAGAGGTCAGAAATCTGGGGGCAATGCTTTATGATGAAGTAGCGCAAGTGGCTCCTTCGATAGTCATATTTCATCAGGCTAATGATAGAGATAATAAAACTTATCCTCAGCTTAGGGATTTATCCGGGCAACTTTGCTCTGTTTCAAAAGCCAGCGAAGCTGTTAACACAGGAGAGGACGTTGAACTTGTTGAATACACCTCAGGCGGCGATGATATTGTAGCGGCCTCTTTGCTCCACGCGTCATCAAACATTGATTATCAACGGTGCATTTCGATTGTAAAAAGTCTTAGCCGGGAAGATAAACTTAATATCTTTAAAATCTCCTGGAAAAATCTGCAATTTTACGATTCTCTTCTTAGAGAGTTTGAATATGCGAATTTGACCTTTAACTTAGTGGTATCTTCAGCCTGTTTTGGCCAGCTTAAGCGCCATCGCATGTCAACTATTACTGGCCAGGAATATGATGTAAGCTTGGGAGTAACGATTCCCGAATCTATTAAGGAAGCCGGAGAGCAAGGTTGTTTTATGGCGATGGTTGATGAAACTAATCGGGCTTATGAAGAAATAAAGAGAGATGCCCCCGAAGCCGCTGCCTATGTACTTACAAATTCTCATCGAAAAAGGGTTTTGATGAAGGTTAACGCACGAGAGCTCTATCATATTTCCCGTTTGCGCGAAGATGCGCATGCTCAGTGGGATATTCAGAATATTTCCAGAAACATGGTCGCCAAAGCAAAAGAAGTTATGCCATTGACCTTTGGCCTAGCTTGCGGTAAAGATAAGTATAACGAAATTTATCATAATACTTTCGGCTGTCTTACTAAAGTAGTTAAAGCAATATTACCCGAAGTCCGCAAGATAAAATAGTTTTTATTATAAAACACCTAGCTTAAGTTATACGCCTGAAAAAACTCGAAGTTTAGCAGCCACAGAACATATCAGTTTCTAAAAAATTTAAAAATATGGAAAACAAAAAGATCAAGGGTGTTAATGCTGTTATTGCGCCGGTGGCCTTGGGTACATGGGCTTTTGGCGGAGACAGCTGGTGGGGTAAGCAGGATGATAAGGATTCAATGGAAGTGCTTTCAGCCGCCATCGAGAGTGGCATAAACCTCATAGATACCGCGCCCATGTATGGCAGGGGGCGTTCTGAGAGGACAATAGGAGCTTTCCTAAGGAAGAATAAGCTAAGAGAAAAAGTAGTTTTGGCTACCAAGCTGGGTTTAAGCTGGCAGGGTTCCCGGGTTTTCCACGATCTTTCCAGAAAAAGAATGCTTGCCGAGATCGATGAATCCCGCCAGAGGCTGGATACTGATTATTTTGATTTATACCAAGTGCATTGGCCTGATTCTAATGCCAAAGCTCAGGAAACCGCTGATATTATGTATGAGTTTTACAAAAAAGGGCTCATAAAGGCGGTGGGGGTGAGCAACTATTCTTTGGAACAGATGGATGAATTTATGAAATACTGTCCTCTACATTCTTTACAGCCCCAATATAGCATGCTTGTCAGGGATATTGAGAAGGAAATAGTTCCCTTCTGCTCAAAAAACAATATAGCTATTTTGACATACGCACCGCTTTACAGCGGCATTCTAACCGGAAAGTTTTTTCTGGATAATGTTACTGTCCCGGATGATATAAACCGAAAGTTAAAACGTAAGGATTTCCAGGAGCCGCGATTTTCAATTAACAAAGAAACCCTGCAGTTTTTGAAAAATATTGCCTTGGGATATAAAAAAACGCTTACCCAGCTGGTTATTAACTGGAATTTTAGTCAGCCGGGGGTCTTTGCCAGTATTGTAGGAGCAAGGAGCGCTTCGCAACTTAAAGAAAATTCCGCCAGCATGGGCTGGGATATTTCTCAAGCAGATAGGCTTCTGATAGAGGATATCCTTGAAAACCGTTTAAAAAAAATAGCCCTTACAGAAGGATCCTGAAAGCATGCGTACTCCTTCCAAAAGGAATATACTTATAATTGGCTCTACCGGTTTCATAGGCCGTCACCTCTTGCGTAAGCTCATAAGCCTTAAACAATACAATATTTTTTGTTTAATCCGAAATCCGCAAGCGGCTGTTGATAGCCAGTTTTATGGAGTTAAAACTATATTGGCTGATATAAACGATAAAAACTTATCGTCAAAACTCAGGCAATATGACATCGGTGTTATTTTCCATTGTGCCGGCTATGTAGGAAATAAAAGCCCTTGTTTACTTAACAGAATAAACCTAAAGGGAACCGAAAACGTTTGTAAGCTAGCTATAGAGTTAAACATTGAAAGATTGGTTTATCTCAGTTCGGTAGCGGTAGTCAGCGGAAATCAGAACATACCCTTAACTGAAGACTTACCTTTTTGTGCCACTAATATCTATGGTGAGTCCAAGCTAGAGGCGGAAAAAAAAGTTTTAGAGTATAGAAGTAAAGGGTTGCGAGCGGTTATCTTGCGCCCCCCCATGGTTTATGGGCCGGATGAACCGCATCTGAGCCGGCTTTTATTGGGCCTTCTTAAACTGCGTCTACTGCCGTTAATCAAAGGAGCCCAAAGCCGGTTTCATCTGGTATATGTGGAGAACCTAGTTGAGGCAATGATTTTTGTTATGGATAAAGAAAGTTTTCTCGAAGGATCGTTTTTTGTAGCTGACGAAGAGATCTTGACAACTGCTCAAGTATTTAGAGCTATGGCCAGAGCAATCGGGGCCAAGGATCCGTTTGTACTTGGACGAAGGCTTGAAAATATCATTTTGGGGATTCCCTTTGTAGGCAAGAAGCTCAAGTTCTTTACTAAAGACAGAGTTTACAGCACTCAACAAATAAAAGCTTTGGGTTTTCGCTGTCCCTATCCGGCAAGAGAAAGCCTTATCAAAAGCGCCAAAGCAATCGTTTTAAATAATCGGTAACCGTTAAACGGTTGCGTAGCTGGAAACGTTATCTGTTGAGCGTTAATCGTTTCTTTCATTTTTTATAGTCGTAACCGATAATCGCATAACTAACATTTTATGAAGAAGGTATTAGCGTTTGATTTAGGTAATGTTTTGTTTAATTTTGATTACACAGTGGCTCTTAAAAAAATCCAGCCATACATGAAGGCTACTGTCAAGGATATAATGAGCGCTCTTTATGATGATGATTTTGCTCTGGATTTTGAACGGGGGAAGGTTTCTCCCGGGGAGTTTTATCAGTGTTTTTGCAGGAAGTTCTCGCTTGACTTGGGGTATGATGACTTTGTTAATGCTTGGTGCAAGATATTTTTTCCAAACCCGGATATGATTAGGCTTGTTGAGTCCTTGAGCCGTAATAATTCTCTATATCTTATATCCAACATAAACGAACTTCACTACAGATATCTTAATGTGCTATACGGCAGTTTCTTTCTGCTCTTTAAGAGCCTGATCCTTTCTTTTGAGATAAAGGCTGTAAAGCCGGAAGAAAAAATATACCGCGCCTTAGAAGAGCATTCAGGAACAGCTTTGAGTAAGATTATATACATTGATGACCGCAGAGATCTTATTGAAGAAGCTCGAAAAATTGGTTTAAAATGCCTGCACTTCAGCGATTATCTGACTTTATGCAATGAGCTCAAGGCTCAGGGAATTCTGGATACAGGCGGCGATACCGTATAAAATATTTCATCGGCTTGCAAAAATTAAAAATTTTGTTATATTAATATTAATGAAGCTAATAAATTTTATTCTTTTAGGTTTTTGCTTAATCGGAGGCTGCGTGCCCGCGCTTATCGGTGTGGGGGTCGTTACCGGCTATGCTCTAAGCGGGGATTCGGCTACCGGTAATGTAAACAGCGAATACAGGGTTCTTTGGGACTTATCACTGGATAAGCTTGAAACGATGGAGGCAGAAATCGTCCTGATTAATGAATCTAAGGGCATGATCAAGGCGGTTATTTCCGAAAATAGCGTGGTCGTTAAGGTGAATACAATAAACTCTTCTACCCAGCGGCTTAGAGTTTCTGCCAGAAGGTGTTTTATGCCCCGGCCGCAGTTTGCCCAGAAGGTATTTTTTAAAATAGTTGAAGAATTGAAGTGATAAAAAGATTTTTTTTCTTATTTTTTCTTCTAATTTCCTGCAGTTTTTCTCAAGATTACTCCGATATAAAAGTAGATAAGGTCATCGACGGTGATACCGTGCGGTTAGAGGGCGGCAAGCTTCTGCGTTATATCGGCATTGACACTCCCGAAACCAGGATCAAAGAAGCAGATAAATTTGTTTATTCACCACAGCCTTTTGCTTTAGAGGCAACGGAATTTAACAGGCGCCTGGTTCAAGGTAAGAGAGTACGAGTAGAGCTGGACATCGAGAAGACAGACCGCTATGGCAGGCTTCTTGGTTACTGTTTTGTGGGAGATGTTTTTGTGAATGCTGAGCTCCTTAGGGAAGGATTTGCTGTCCTTTATACATATCCTCCTAACGTTAAATATGCCGATGTTCTGGTTGCTTCTCAAAAGGAAGCCCGTCAGCAAAGGAAAGGCCTTTGGGGTAGCTATGAAATCATTGACAGCGGCCAGGCTGGCAGCCACATAAATCAGATACGTACGGTCAGAGGAAAAGTGATTAGCACTTTTGCTTCGCGTAAATGCCTGTTCTTGAACTTCGGATATGATTACCGTACTGATTTTACCGTAGTGATTTTCAAAAATTCCCTTGAAGCTTTCAACTCTCAAGGTATTGACCCGCTTGAATTTTACCGCGGCAAAACGGTTGAGGTATCCGGCCGTATAAGAAGCTATAACGGGCCGGAAATCATCGTAAACAGCCCCCAAGAAATAGTTGTAGCCAAGGATAATCTCTAGGGAGCCAGAATCGTAAATTTAAAACAAGCCAGGGCCGGCAGAAAGCTTTCGGGCCTTCTCGCAGAGAGGGAAACCCTTAAAATTTCTCTTAAAAAACTTTTTTTTTAGGGTATAATATAGGATTCCTATGGAAAATGATAAATTATCAAAAATCGTCTCTTTATGCAAACGACGGGGTTTTATTTTCCCTGGTTCAGAAATCTACGGGGGCCTCTCCAGCGTCTGGGACTATGGCCCGTTGGGAGCACGCCTTAAAAAGAGGATAAAAGATGTCTGGTGGGATACCTATGTCGAGGGTCGCGATGACATAGTAGCTTTAGACAGCAGTATCATTATGCAGGAAGGAGTCTTTAAGGCATCCGGCCATCTTGAGGGATTTTCAGATTGGCTCGTTGACTGCCCGGGCTGCAAAAAGCGCTTCAGGGTTGATAAGCTTGAGAAAAAGAACGGCCATGAGTATAATTGCCCTGAATGCGGGGAAACTATAGATACAGATAAAAATAAACCTCGGCAGTTTAATCTAATGCTAAAGACCAATATGAGCGCTACCGAGGATGAGCCTTACTATGCTTACCTGCGCCCGGAAACTGCCCAGGGAATATTTGTGAATTTTATCAATGTTTTAAATACTACCAACAAAAAGCTTCCCCTAGGTATCGCTCAAATCGGCAAAGCGTTTAGAAATGAAGTCACCACGGGAAGTTTTGTTTTCCGGATGAAAGAATTTGAACAAATGGAGATAGAGTATTTTGTTAATCCGAATGAGGCAACCAGCTGTTATAAAACCTGGGTCCAGGAGAGGTTTAATTTTTACGTCGATAGAATAGGGTTGTGCAAAGGCAGCTTGCGTTTGCGTGAGCACGAAAAAACTGAGTTGGCTCATTATGCCAAAGCTTGCACTGACATAGAGTTTAAGTTTCCCTTTGGCTGGAGTGAGCTTGAAGGCATAGCCAACAGGGGAGACTTTGATTTGAGCGAGCATGCCCGGGTTAGTAAAAAAGACTTGATGTATTTTGATTCCGAAAAAAAAGAAAAGTTTACTCCTTATGTAATAGAACCTTCTGCCGGAGTTGACCGGACGTTTTTTGCGGTGATTTCCGATGCTTACTGCGAAGAAGAGGTCCAGGGTAAAACTCGGGTAGTGCTAAAGATAAAACCTGAACTTGCTCCGTACAGGGTGGCGGTGCTGCCGTTACTTAAGAATCGTCCGGAGCTCGTAGAGCTTGCAAAAAATATTTTTTGTGATATAAAAAAAAGAATTCCCGCCATATACAATGACACCGGAGCTATCGGAAAATTATATCGCCGCCAGGATGAGATAGGAACACCATTCTGTGTGACTGTGGACGTAGAAAGTCTAAATGACGGTTGTGTTACTGTGCGTGAGAGGGATTCAATGCGTCAGGAAAGAGTAACTAAGGAAAGGGTTTTGGATTTTATCGAAAAGAACAGTTGACGTTTATGCACGCAGCGCTTGCGGCGTTTTTCTAAAATAAATATAATCACAGCTAGAGTGGCCAAGGAGTCCGCAGCTGGAGTAATCACACGGCAGTAAAAAGGAGGGAGAGGAAAATGGCAAAGAGTAAAAAATACGTTTATTTTTTTAGTAAAGGCCAATCTGATGGAAATACAACTATGAAAAACCTCTTAGGAGGCAAAGGCGCTAACTTAGCGGAAATGTCAAGCATTGGTTTGCCGGTCCCTCCCGGATTCACTATTACTACTGAAGTCTGTAAACTGTATTATGACAATAAGAAAAAATATCCCCAGGGGTTAAACGAACAGGCAGAGGCAAGCTTAAGAAAATTAGAAAAAGTCACTGGAAAAAAATTTGGCAACAAAGATAACCCTCTGCTTGTATCTGTGCGTAGCGGTGCGGCAGTTTCTATGCCGGGGATGATGGATACGATACTCAACCTTGGGCTGACTGATGAGGCTGTCGAAGGCTTGGCTGAACTTACCGGCAACCCTAGATTTGCCTGGGATTCTTACCGGCGTTTTATTCAAATGTTTGGAGATGTGGCTATGGGTGTTGCCCATCATGCGTTTGAACATGAGTTGGAGGAAGTAAAGAGACGGATTGCTAAAGAAAAAGGAATTAAGAATACAGAATCTCTAGTACAGGAAGCCCTCAATAAGGTAGTACCTGATACAGCCTTGGGTGTTAATGATTTGAAAGAGCTGGTAAGCAGGTACAAGGCAATTTATCGCAAACACAAAAACTCCGAATTTCCTCAGGAGCCCAAAGAGCAGCTCTGGTATGCGGTTAACGCTGTATTTGGTTCCTGGAATAATGACCGGGCGATTGCTTATCGGGAAATTAACAATATCAAGGGCCTTATTGGCACCGCGGTCAATGTTCAGACTATGGTTTTTGGGAACATGGGGGATGATTCAGGTACTGGCGTAGGCTTTACTAGGAATCCTTCAACGGGCGACAATAAGCTTTACGGAGAATTTCTCATGAATGCTCAGGGCGAAGATGTAGTTGCCGGGATTAGAACACCCTTGCCGATTGACGACATGATAAAAAGCGGCAAAAAAACTTACCAACAGCTTCAATCTATCCGTGCTAAATTAGAGAAACATTATAAAGAAATGCAAGATTTTGAATTTACAATAGAGAAAGGGACACTTTATATGCTTCAGACCCGTAATGGTAAAAGAACTGCTCAGGCTGCGGTAAAAATAGCTGTCGATATGGTAAAAGAGAAGCTGATAAGTAAGGAAAATGCTATTATGCGTATTCAGCCTGAACAAATAGACCAGCTGCTCCATCCTATGTTTGATACTCTTGAAGAAAAAAAGGCTGAAATTATTTCTAAAACAGGGCTTCCGGCATCTCCTGGAGCTGCGGTAGGGCAAGCTGTGTTTACTGCTCAAGATGCAGAAGACTGGAAGAAACAAGGCAGAAGCGTTATTCTTTGCCGGCTTGAGACTTCTCCCGAAGACATTCGGGGCATGCATGCTGCCAGCGGAATACTTACTGCCCGGGGAGGCATGACTTCGCATGCTGCGGTGGTTGCCCGTGGCTGGGGAAAGTGTTGCGTTGCCGGAGCCGGTGACATAACCATAGAAGCAAGCAAGAAACAAATGCATTGTGCTGGTAAAATCATAAAGGAAGGTGACTGGGTATCTTTAAACGGCAGTAAGGGAATCGTCTATACTGGGAAGATCAAAACAATCCCTCCCAGGATGACCGGGCCTTTCGGAGTAATAATGAAGTGGTCAGATGAAGTACGCCGGCTCGGTGTAAGGACAAATGCCGATACACCTAAGGATGCGGCTGTTGCTATTGAATTTGGGGCTCAAGGCATTGGCCTTTGCCGAACAGAACATATGTTTTTTGAAGGCCAGAGAATTACTTCGTTTCGCAAGATGATACTTGTCGCTCAGGAAGTAAAAAACTTGCGTGATGCGATTTCTCAGGAAACAGATGAAGCTAAAAAGAATAAACTCCAGGAAAAACTAAAACAACCTCTGAAACAGTATTTAGAAGCTTTAAGTGAGCTTTTGCCTTTGCAGCGGCAGGACTTTGAGGGAATATTTAAAGCCTTGAAGGGATATCCCTGCACTATAAGATTTCTTGATCCGCCTCTGCATGAATTTTTGCCTCAGGATGAAGAAGGCCAGAGGAAACTCGCTTTAGCTATGAACATAAATTTTGAAAAGGTGAAGGAGACTGTCGAGTCTCTGCATGAATTTAACCCTATGCTTGGGCATCGCGGTTGCCGGCTGGGAATAACTTATCCGGACATCACTCAAATGCAGGCCAGAGCTGTTATTGAAGCCGCTTTGAATGTCAACAAACTTAAAGTTAAGGTAAGCCCGGAAATAATGATTCCTCTGGTAGGGAACGTAAAAGAACTCGAATTGCAAAAGGGAATGGTTATTGATGTTATCGAAGAGGTCAGGAAAGAGCGCAAGCTTAAAAAGTTGCCGTTTACGGTAAAGATAGGCACAATGATAGAGGTTCCCAGAGCTGCTGTTACTGCCGATGCAATAGCAAAAGAGGCGGAATTTTTTTCCTTTGGGACCAATGACCTTACCCAAATGGGATGCGGTTTTTCCCGTGATGACGCTGGTAAATTCTTAGGTGATTATGTGAAGATGGGAATTTATGAAGCTGATCCTTTTCAAACCCTGGATAAGGACGGAGTAGGAAGATTAGTTGAGATGGCTGTTGAGCTG
>JBAYNQ010000009.1:0-14177 GCA_041678705.1 Candidatus Omnitrophota bacterium | reverse complement strand
TAACTTTTGCCTCTATTTGAGCTTTGTATGAGGAGCCTTCTTTTACGAATTCGGCTCCCTGCAGAGAAGCAACAATCTTATTAATATCACCAGGCTCTTCATCAAAAATAACGGTAATCCTTTTTTTAACAGAAAATGTTTCATACTTGGTGCGTAATTCTTGCAAGAATTCATATGTAGCATTTAATTCTACGAATTCTTTCTCTTTGTTGTTCAAATCTTCCCTGTTTTCCGTAATTTGGGCTTGGAGCTTCTTTATTCTTTCAGCTAAAAATTTATTCTTATCCTCTAAAGCCTTCAAGCCCTCTTGGGCCTGGTAAGCCTGGGTTTTAATTGCGTCGAACTTGCTTTTATTATCGGATAACAACACATCAAGACGGGCTTTATCTAAAGTTAAACGCTTCTTCCTGTTGATTAAGGCAGAAAGCTTTGCCTGGTTCTGTATAAAAGAATTGTGGGCTTGCGCTTTTTTTTCTTCCAGCTCTAATATTCTGGCCTTATCACTATTCGTAGCCTTTTTTGCTTCTTCAGTCTTTATTTTTAAATCTTGTTTCTCAGCTTCTAGCTTCAATAGAATTTCCTGGAGGCTTTTAGAAGCGCTCTCTATAACCGATAAACGTTCGATTTCCTGATGGTTTCTCTGTTCCTGGATTTCTAATCGTTTATTTAGATTCTCTTTAGAAATATCTAAATGCGCATTTCTTTCCCGCAATTCCTTTATTCTCTGGTTATACACAGAAATCCTGCTAGTAGAGCTTTCACACTTAGCTTGCAAAGAGATTACGTTAGTCGCCGCTTCCTGAAGCCTCAGGCGTAAAGCTTTAAGCTGGCTGTTAAGGGCCTGCCACTTGCTGTCTATCTCTTGCAGCTGCCCGGATTGGGCTTCCTCCTGAACTTTAAAAACATTTAGCTCCTCAATGAGCTTATTTATTTTTTCCTGAAGTTCAGAATTTTGCAAATGGGCTATCTTCTTCTCTGCTTCAACCAGAGTCTCCTGGACCTCTTTGTATTTTTTTGCCTTTTCTACCTGGCGTTCCAGGTAGCGTATTTGCCTTCTAACCTCAGAAAGTATATCTTCTAATCGAAGAAGATTGTCATCAGTATCCTTAAGCCTGCGCAAAGTCTCTTTTTTTCTTTCTTTATATTTTACGATACCACTGGCTTCATCAAAGATAAGCCTCTTATCTTCCGGTTTGTAACTCAAGAATACTTCAATTTTGCCTTGTTCGACAAACGAATAAGTCGACTCTCCTATACCGGTACCCATAAAAAGCTCCTGAACGTCTTTCAGCCGGACAGGGTTTTTATTTATAAAATACTGGCTCTCTCCGGAACGGTAAAGCCGCCGGGCAACAGAAACCTCCTTATAATCAATCGGAAGATACCTATCTTCGTTAGAAAAAGTAAGCGCGACTTCGGCATAATTGAGAGGGGCGTGGTTTTCGGTACCATTAAATATTATGTCCTCCATCTTAGTGCCCCGCAATGACTTAGGGCTTTGCTCGCCCAGGGCCCACTTGATAGAGTCAAAAACATTCGACTTTCCGCAGCCATTTGGACCGACAACCACAGTTATGCCTGATTCAAATTTAAGGGAAGTTTTATCCGGGAAGGATTTAAAACCGAAGATTTCTAATTCCTGTAAGTACATTATAGTTAAATAGTTTATCCGATTAAAAGAAGCCCTACTACAATCTATTATAAACTATTTTATCAGAATAAACCAGTTAAACTAAAAAATTTTTAAGTGCTGTGTCTTTTTTCCTGCAAAGCTTTAATCAAAAGAGGTATTACTTTGAACAAATCTCCTACTACCCCGTAGTTAGCAACCTTGAATATCGGCGCCTCAGGATCTTTGTTTATGGCTATAATAGTTTTGGAAGACTGCATTCCTACCAGATGCTGGATTTGCCCGGATATGCCGCAGGCAATATATATCTTGGGGCAAACTGTCCTGCCTGTCTGGCCGACCTGGTGAGAGTAAGGTATCCAGCCTGAATCCACGCAGGCCCGGGAAGAGCCAACTGCTGCTGAAAGTGCCGTGGCCAATTCTTCCACTAGCTTAAAATTTTTCGCCTCGCCCAATCCCCGGCCGCCGGAGACAATTATGTCGGCTTCGGATAAATTAACCGTGGCAATAGTTTCTTTAACAAAATCGAGGAATTTTATCCGGCCGTCAAAGCCGGCCTCATCGAAGGCTTCTTTGATGATTTCACCTTTGTGGCTGGAATCAATTTCTGACTCCGGCATAACCTTGTGCCTAACTGTAGCCATTTGGGGCCTAAAATCAGGCGATATTATCTGGGCCATGATATTACCGCCGAATGCCGGCCGGGTCTGGATTAAAATCTTTTTATCTTTATCTATGTCCAGGCCTGTACAGTCAGCGGTGAGGCCGCAATAAAGGCTTACGGCAATACGCGAAACAAGGCTTCTCCCGGTTGTAGTCGCTCCGGCTAAAATAATTTCGGGCTTATACTTACCTACCAAGCCGGTAATGGCTTTGGTGTAATTTTCGGCTGTATAATTGTTCAAGCAGGCTGAATCAATTAAATACACTTTGTCAGCCCCCCGTTGGATTAGTTCTTTGGCAGCCGGATCAATATTCTGGCCCAGAAGAACCGCACCCACATAAGTATTCAAGTCAGCCGCCAGCTGTTTGGCTTTAGCAAGAAGTTCAAAAACAACTGAGGCAATTATCCCTTGTCTTTGTTCAGCAAAAACCCAAACACCCTTATAGCTGGAAAGGTCATCATTGACTATCGTCTGGCGGTTGAGTTCAATAGCCTGGAATTTACAGCTATCCACGCAGGCCCCACAAAGAATACACTTATCCAGGTCGATAACCGCTTTTTTATCTACCAATTTTATTGCCGCGGCCGGACACACCTTAAGGCACAATCCGCATCCGACACACTTCTCTGAAATTACTTTTATCCCATTCATCTTTTATGACCTATAAACTAAAAAATTACCAAACTCTAAATCCCTGCCTGCCGGCGCAGGCTAAACAAATTCAAAATCCAAATAAATAAAATTCAAAACATAGATAGAAAGTTTTGAGCTTTGAGTTTTGAATTTGTTTAGAGTTTAGGATTTCGGATTTAGGATTTTTCAAAGTATATCCTTTATTTCCTCGACTAATTTAGTTACCACCTCTTGCGGCTCTCCCTCAAATATTTTGCCTCCTTCTTTGGAGGGCGGAGTAAATATTTTAACTACCTGGGTAGGAGAACCATTAAGGCCAATCATCTTCTCTTCTATATTGATGTCATTTAACCCCCAAGCAATAATCTCTGCCTTACGGGCACTCATCTTCCCTCTCAAAGAAGGAAGGCGGGGCTCGTTTATTTCTTTTACTACGGTAATTAGAGCCGGAAGTTTTACTTCCAGAAGCTCATACCCTTCTTCCAGAAGGCGTTCGACTACCATAATTTTAGGAGTAGTATCCAGATGAACCGTATCAATACGCCTTACGTAAGTAGCCTGGGGCAGATCAAGATGGGTGGCAATCCCCGGGCCTACCTGAGCAGTATCACCGTCTGAAGCTTGTTTACCGCAAATAACCAGGTCATAGTCTTTAATCTTTTCCAGCGCCTTGGCCAAAATCAAGCTTGTTGCCCAGGTATCTGAACCGGCAAAAGCTCTGTCGCAAAGATGAATAGCTGAATCAACACCCAAGGAAAGCGCTTCTCTTAAGGAACTTTCGGCCTGAGGAGGCCCCATGGTCAGAGCCACAACTTCTCCGGTAAAACGTTCTTTTAGACGGACAGCTTCCTCAATAGCATACATATCGAAAGGGTTTATTATCGAAGCTACACCCTCTCTGATCAGAGTATTAGTTTCGGGGTTAATCTTTACATCGGTAGTATCGGGAACTTGTTTTATGCAGACTACTATTTTCATTTTTAGATTAAAATCCGGCAAAAAGAATTTAGTTTTTATTTAAGGAATCGATACTATAAAATACTATATATTCACTAATTGTCAATACTACCTCAATAAGTATCGGCGAGATATTTAAATCGAGAGGCTGCGGCCGGTTAAAATCTCTAAAGCTTGCATATATTTACTTTGAGTTTGCTTCACAACCTCTTGCGGCAAGACAGGGGCCGGAGAAACTTTATTCCAGCCGGAACTTTCCAGATAATCACGCACGAATTGCTTATCAAATGAACTTTGCGCTCTGCCGGGCAAAAACCCATCCCTTGGCCAGAAACGGGAAGAATCCGGCGTAAGCACTTCGTCAACTAAAATCAACTTATCTTCGTATATTCCAAATTCAAATTTTGTATCGGCTATAATTATTCCTTTTTCTTCGGCATATTTGCCGGCTTTATTGTATATGGAGAAGCTTATCCGGCGTATATCTTCGGCCAGCTGGCGGCCGATAGAGTTAGCCATATATTCAAAGCTTATATTTTCATCGTGTCCGGATTCAGCTTTTGTGGCCGGAGTAAAAATCGGCTGCGGTAAACGTTCCGATTCCTGTAAATTTTCCGGTAATTTTATACCGCAAACTTGGCCATTTTTTTTGTACTCTTTCCACCCGGAACCGGAAAGGTACCCTCTGACAACACATTCAAAAGGAACTACCTTGCATTTGCGGGTAAACATGAAGCGCGACTCTAAATCCTTGCTGTATTGTCTAAGCTCCTTAGGTAAATCTTTTATTTCAGTAGTTATAATATGGTTTTCAACCGTATCCTGCAAAAAAGAAAACCAAAAAGAAGAAATTTTGGTCAAAATTTTTCCCTTGCCGGGAATCGGCGTAGGAAGAATAACATCAAAACAGGATATACGGTCAGTAGCAACTATTAAAAGGTTTTGGCCAAGGTCGTAAACATCTCTTACTTTACCTTTTTTGAAAAGCTTAAGCTCTCTTAAAGGCTGGTTATCATCCATGTTTATTTTTCCCCGCTGAATAAGGAAGGTTCAACATAATCTCCTTTTGCTTTGCGGCATTCCTCCAGGCGCTGGCGTTGAGCAGAAATTTCCCGGGATAATGCCTTTGGCAGGGCTTCCATTTCTTTATAAATATTAATTATTCTTTCTATTTTGGCTAAATTCTCCGGCACTCTTAAGGTAAATTGCCTGTTATAATCCTTGAGGCTGTAATCTTTATCCAGAATCTTTCTGAATAAAACTTTAAGGTCAGCATAAAAGGGAATTAAACCCGTAGGAGTAAGTATGGCTTTTAAACTCCCGTCTATACGCAGTCTTATCCATTTAAGCCAAACTTTTTTATCCTGGATATCGTTTAGGAACCCCCCCTCTTTATCCCGCAAAAAGTAGTTTACCGAAAATATAACCGGCGGGGTTTTTAGGCCCTTGGGGAAGTCTAAATTCATCTCTATGTATTTACCCAGAGGTATTGATAAAAAATCCACATTGGACATAGGATTAAAGACCCTGACTCCTTCCCGGCCTAAAGTCGCCGCGGTTGTTTCTGACTCCAGGCTGGCAGCTTTTAAAATAATACCCTGATCCCATGATAGGGCCTCTTCCACCGGGACTGAAGTGTCTGAATCCCGGCCTCCATATATAAAGCCTCTTATATTTAAGCCTTCGGGATTATCCAGATTGTCATCAACATTTTCAAGCCCTTTTAAACTTATGGTATAACGGGAATTTTTATGAGAAGGCGGTATCTCCTGGCCCTGATTGTCAGTCTTTCCGGGATACCAGGGGCCTGAGAAATTATACCCGCTATGAGGAAGCTCATCGTCTTTGCCTATCCAGAAAGGAAGGTCTCCTGCATCTATCAAAATATTAGAAAAAATAACTTCACTCGGAGAACTTAAGGCTTTAAAGAGAACGGGGTCATTTTTTTTGTTAACATCTTTTATAATGCCAAATATACCTCTTTCAACGTTAACCGCATGAGCTTGGCCGTTTTTCTTGCGTATATAAGCTATATCATCACCAACTATGGATTCCCCGGAAAGCATAGCCGTAGAGGTCTTACCGCACATACTGGGATAAGCCCCGCAAAAGTATTCTTTCTTTCCGTTGTCGTCATTTATCCCCATCAAAAACATATGTTCAGCCAGCCAGCCTTCTTTGCTGGCTTTTTGTATAGCCAATCGCAGAGCTAATTTTTTAAGCCCTACTGTATTGCCGGCATACTGGGTATTGGCACTATAGACAATATCACCGGATAAATCGATGTATATCCTTCTGTCTTGCACATTCTTGCTGACATTACCCTCTAATTCTCCGGCACTATGGACGAACTTAAAAAGACTCTTTTGGGGGCGATTTCTTATTTCTTCGTAACCCGGACGGTAAAGAATATCTTCTGAATGAGCTACATAAAAAGAATCAGTTATCTGGACAGCCCCGATAGAAAAATCAGAGTTTATCGGGCCTAAAGAAAAAAAACAAACCAGCATCTCTCTCTGCTTCATGCTGGTTTGCAAAAGACCCCTTATCTCCTTAAGGCCGGCTTCCCGATCCAGGCTATTAGCGTAGCGGTTTATTTTCTGTCCGGCAGTTACAAGATAGCGAGTAGCATTTTTGTCGCGGCCTTGGTCATTATAGCCGTCAAAATGAACAGTGTGCCCGTCTATAGAAAGCTTTTTCTCCTCGTTTTTGGAAACTGCCTGACGGCGGATATAATCTTTATCCTGAGAAGAATCCGTGCAGACAAAAACCGACTCAGGCTCACAAAGCTTGACGTACTCACCGACAAAATTAAAAACCTCAGGATTATTGAGTTTTGAAAGCTTGTCAAACTCTTTGGCTGAAAGGAATTCTTTTAAAAAATCTTCGTATGATTTGCCCATAAAAAGTTCTGTTTAGTTTGGATAATCAGCTCCGGAGATTAAGTAATTTATCATAATATATTTTAGTTAGCAAGTATTTTTCTGCCGAAGAGCACGGAAGAATCCTTCTTAGCCTTTATGCTGCAATTATTTACAAGAATGAAAGACTGGAATGCTATTTAGAGGTTTTGGGGCCTATTTTAGAGGAACCGTCCATACATCTTTAGCGTAATTTTTAATAGTCCTATCGCTGGAAAACTTGCCTGAAGAGGCTACATTGATAATTGATTTTTTTATCCAGGATTTGCTGTCGTTGTACTCCCGGGATATTTGTTCCTGCACAGAACAGTAATCATTGAAATCCGCACAAATAAAATAAGGATCTTGTCGGGTCAAATTATCGACTATCGCCTCAAACAGGTTGTATTGGCCAGGAGAGAAGAACCCGCTTTGTATAAGATGAATTATTTCACTCAACACAGAGGAATTTTTTATATAAACCGAAGGGTCATAGCCTTCCATGCTTATCTTTTTTATTTCAGGAAATTTTAAGCCGAAAATAAAAACATTGCCTTGGCCAGCTTCTTCGGCAATCTCAATATTAGCCCCGTCAAAAGTTCCAATAGTAAGGGCCCCATTCATCATAAATTTCATACAGCCTGTTCCCGAAGCTTCGGTTCCGGCAGTAGAAATCTGCTCGGAAAGCTCAGAGGCAGGAAATATTTTTTCGGCCAGAGAAACCCGGTAATTTTCTAAAAAAATAACTTTTAATTTATCACCTACTGCCTTATCGCTGTTTACCTTGTCGGCTATGCTGTTGATAAATTTGATTATCAACTTAGCCATAAAATATCCCGGAGCGGCTTTACCGCTGACAATAAATGTCCTCGGGGTAATAAAAGACTTGGGATTATGCTTCAATTTTAAATATTGAGAAATGATAAAAAGTCCAAATAAGAGCTGGCGTTTGTATTCGTGAATTCGCTTAATCTGAACATCGAAAAGAGATTCAGAATTAACCACGATACCGGTCATAGTATAGATATATTCAGCCAGAGTTTTTTTGTTTTCTCTCTTTACCTGGTGCCATTTATCTCTAAACCCCGCCTTATCTTTAAAAGCCAGGAGTTTTTTTAACTGGTAAGAATCGGTAACCCACTTATCTCCAATGGCTTCAGTAATAAGTTCTGAGAGCCTGGGGTTAGACTTATGAAGCCAACGCCTGGGAGATATACCATTGGTCTTATTGTTAAACTTTTCAGGAAACATCTCATAGAAATCCTTAAATAGCTGAGTTTCTATCAAATGGGTGTGCAACTGAGAGACTCCATTGACCGAATGTGAGCCTACTATGGCCAGATGAGCCATGCGGATTTTTTTTATTTTACCTTCTTCAAATAAAGACATCGTCGCAATACGCTCAGGCTCTGAAGGAAAGCGTTCGGTTATTTGCTTAAGAAAACGAGCGTTTATTTCATAGATAATCTCAAGATGCCGGGGAAGAATTCTCTCGAACTCCTCAACCGGCCAACTCTCTAAGGCTTCCGGCATTACCGTATGATTGGTATATGCAAAAGTCTTCTGAGTGACTTCCCAGGCCGCTTTCCAGTTGAAACCTTCCTCATCAATGAGAATCCTCATAAGCTCCACAATAGCCAAAACCGGGTGCGTATCGTTAAGCTGTATGGCTGCCTTATCCGGTAAAGTATTGAAATCAGAATTTTCCGCCTTAAACCTGCGAATAATATCCGATATGGAAGCAGCCGTAAAAAAATATTCCTGTTTCAGGCGTAACTCTTTGCCCTGACTGAGATTATCATTAGGGTAAAGGACCTTGGAAATACTTTCTGAAAACACTTTATTATAAACCGCTTGCTCGTAATCTCCGTCGTTAAAATATTTAAAATCAAATTCATCACAGCTTGCCGCCGACCAAAGCCTCAGCGTGTTTACCGTATCGCTTTTATACCCCGATACAGGTATATCATAGGGAACGGCCAAGACGTCTTCGGTATCGGTCCATTTTACCCGCAGATTTCCTTCGGCGTCGTTAAATGTCTCTGTGTGCCCGTAAAACTTTATCTTGGTTGTATATTCGAGACGGACAAATTCCCAGGGATTACCTTTACTTAACCACTTATCAGGACTTTCTACCTGATATCCGTTGACTATTTTTTGATTGAAAATTCCATAATCGTACCGTATGCCATAGCCATGGGCAGGGATTCCCAAAGTAGCCATAGAATCCAAGAAGCAGGCAGCCAACCGCCCTAAGCCGCCATTACCAAGGCCGGCATCCGACTCGCACTCTCTTATTTCTTCTAAATCAAAACCCAGGCTCTCCATTGCCTGCTTAACTTCATCCCATATGCCTAAGTTCATAATATTGGTTCCCAGAAGCCGCCCTATCAGAAATTCTAGGAAAGATAATAGACTCTTTTTAAATTATTTTTATGATAATATTGCTGAGTGGCTATCCAGCGTTCGATTATTCTGTCTCTTATCGTAATTGCCAAAGCTAAAAAGTCATCCTGAATAGTCGCGCTATGTTGGTCTTTAGCCAGAGAATACTGCCGGTTAGAAAGAAAAGAGCGTTCTATCCCTTCTTTGGACATATCGCGATGGATAACCTGCCAATTGATGCTTTTTTGGTTTTTTTTCGCCTCTCTGTTTTTTTTATCAGTTTTTCTTTTCATCTTTTAATGATATTGTGCGGCTTCTAACATCCTGAGCGCTGAAATGCTTTATTCGTAAACTCCCTTTAAATGACCGTGCCAGGAGCTATGACTGTATTCTTAGGTATAATTACAATTCCGTCTTTTATGGTATATGAATCCGACTCAAAAAAAGCCGTTTTATTTTTGTTTACTATTTTCGAACCTCTGCCAATACGGGCATTTTTATCAATAATAGCTCTTTTGATCAGGCAATTAGGCCCTATGCCTATCGACGGAACATTTTTTTTCTCATCGCTGGCAATATCATCCATGGATTGGTAAAAATCGGCTCCCATAATTATTGAGTCCTCGATACGGGAAGCCTTTTCTATTCTTGAACGCAGGCCGATGACTGAATGTTTAATGCGACAATTGCATAATATAGAGCCTTCACCAACGATTGCTTTTTCGATAACGCAGCGGTCAACCTTTGCCGGCGGCAGATAGCGCGGCCGGGTAAAAAATTGCCATTGCTCATCAAACAAATCGACCGGTGGCATTGCCTCGGTAAAACGCAGGCTCTCCTGATAAAAAGTTTTTATCGTTCCTATATCACGCCAATAGCCCTCGTGGACATAAGCATATGTATCCTTTTGAGAAAAAGAATCCGGGATAACTTCCCTGCCAAAATCAGTTTTTTTATTATTGCTGAGTATCTCTATTAAGACATCCTTATTAAACAAGTAGATCCCCATTGAAGCTAGATAGAATTTTCCAGAGGCCGCGGCAAAAGACATCCGAGAAACCTGTTTTTCATCCTGAGGTTTCTCGATAAAGCCTTTGATTTGAGATTCTTTATCAACATGCATTATACCGAAATCTTTTATCAGCTCCGGATTAACCGGATTACAAGCTATGGTTATCTGTGAGTTTTTTTCATTATGAAAGGCAAGAAGCCTCCTGAAGTCCATTTTATAAAGCTGGTCTCCGGAAAGCACCAGTACATATTTTATCCCCGGATAATTAAAATGCTTAAGGCATCTGCGCACAGCATCGGCACTACCTTGAAACCAATCCGCACTCTCCATAGACTGTTCAGCAGCCATTATTTCAACAAATCCTTGCGAAAAATCATCCAGCTTATAGGTCCTAGCTATGTGCTTATTGAGTGATTCGGAATTAAACTGCGTCAGGACATAAATATGATTGAAGCCGGAATGAAGAGAGTTGCTTATTGGTATATCAACGAGCCTATATTTGGCACAAAAAGGCACCGCCGGTTTTGACCTGTCTTTTGTCAAGGGATTAAGCCTGGTACCTCTGCCTCCTCCTAAAACTAAGCACAACACTTCTTTCATTTTTTAACCCTCATCTTTTTATATAACTTAATATATTCAAGAGCGGAATTGTTCCATGAAAAATCAGCTTTCATAGCTCTTGCCATAATGCGCTTCCAGGTTTTTTTATCTTCATAAACTCCCCGGGCCGAAGAAACAGCCTTTAGGAAGCTATAACTATCAAGGTTTCTAAACTTGAAGCCGTTGCCTCTTGCAGGATGCTGTTGATAATCAACAACTGTATCCTCCAGGCCTCCTACAGAGCGAACAACCGGTATCGTCCCATACCTGAGGCTGTACATCTGATTGAGCCCGCAGGGTTCATAACGCGACGGCATAAAATACATGTCACAGCCTGCCTCTATTTTGTGAGCTAAGGGCTCATCAAACCCTATATGGGTGGCTATGTTCCGGGGATATTGCTGAGAAAGAGATTTAAAAACTCTTTCGTATCTCTCTTCACCTTTACCCAGGACTATAAGACTGCAGCCTAAATCTTTGAGGCCAGAGAAAGATTTTATAAGTATGTCAATGCCTTTCTGTTCGGCCAAACGGCTGATGATACCACACAGCGGCCTCCCTGTATCCAGATCCATTTTAAAGCGTGCCAGAAGTTCTTTTTTGCACTCTGCTTTTTTAGCCAAATTTTTGCTATTATAGTGAGCCTTTATAAATTTGTCTGTTTCGGGATTCCACTTAGAATAATCTACGCCGTTAATTATACCATAGATATCACTGGAACGGCTCTGCAATAAACCTTCCAGGCCAAAACCGGATTCCCTGGTCAATATCTCCCGGCTATAGGTCTTACTTACAGTATTCAAAACATCTGAGTATAATATTCCGGCTTTTATAAAGCTAATTTGGCCGTAAAATTCTAATTTATCTGGTGTATAAAAACTCTGCTGGATGCCTACTCCGTATAGAGCCTTGCTGGAAAAAATCCCTTGATAGGCAAGATTATGAATGGTAAAAAGGACTTTTGTTTTAGGAAAATTTTTTCTTTGGGACGGCACATTTTTTAAATAAAAAGGTACCAAAGCTGTCTGCCATTCATTACAATGAATAACATCAGGGCTAATTTCCAGAGCCTTGAGGCTGCTGAGCACAGCCTGGGAAAAAAAGGCAAACCTTAAAGCGTTATCGGAATAATCACCCAGCGAACCTCCATAAAGATGCTCTCTGTCAAAATATTCCTTTTTATTGATGAAATAGAAATTAACGCCCTCCCAAACACAGTGGTAAAGAGAAAAGTAAATATCCCTTAACCCTAATGTCACCTTTACCTTCTTCAATAACAGTTTTACATTGAATTTGGCCTGGCGGCTCTGGCGATAATAAGGGAGGAATACTCCCACCTTTACACCGGCCGAAGAAAGAGCCTCCGGCAAGCTTCCCATAACATCAGCTAAGCCTCCGGTTTTAGAAAAGGGAGCCGCTTCAGAAGCGGCGAATATTACTTCCAGAGATTTCATGCTTTATATTTTTTTTACAGCTTCCTGGCCACGGCGGCAGATTTCTTTAGCATACTCTGTCCATACCCCAGAACCCCAGTAACGAAAACAACTCGTTTGAGATAGCAGCAAATACGTTAATGCCCGGCAATAATCTTCCTCCTTACGGTAAGGTTTATTTTTATCAACCTTTTCATGAAAAGCAATACTTAAAGAATTAATCGGATCGATTACGTCTTCGTAGCCCTTCACCCAGTTACGATCATTAGTCCAGGAGGCTTTTTCAAGGCTGAATCCGGGATATTTTTCTTTAGCTTTGCTTATAGCCAGAGAAAGGTTCATTTTAGCATCTGTTTCGAAGAATTCCCAGATTTTGTGTTGAGAAACCGGCTGGACAGCGATAAATTCCTCTTTCTTTAAACCGGCACTTTCTACCAAAGCAAGGTATTGGGAACCATTCAAAGCTACTGTACCCTGAGGACCTACCTGTTCAAAAACTTTTTTATACGCCTCAGGGAATTCGTTCATCATTACCCCTCCGTTTTCTCCGTCGCTTATTTGAAGGATGAAAGCCGGAATTTTCTTTGCGGTATAATCTTCGGGTTTTCTTGTCTTTGCTTCATAAAAAGGCTGCATCTGCGCGACTAATTTAGTATCAGAACCTTGAGTTTTTATCAAAACGGTAATTTCGGCAATCTTGCCAGCAGAGTTTTTAGCTCTAAGCCTGTGCGGAAAATGGGGCCTTGTTATAGGGCTTCCGTTGAGATTCTCAATTGTATGCTCCTGGACCATGAGCCACTGGTAACCGCAAGCTTTCAGAGCTTTTACATATTCGTAACAGACATCCGGATGTATTGGCAGATGCATCTCGGGCGGAGAAAATCCTTTAATCCGGCTTAGGGCCTCAGGCCCAAAAATAGAAGAAAAATGGCTCTGCCAGGCCCGGATATGAAGGATGATGTCCGGAACCGGAGTAGAAGAGACCACCGAATGACTCCACATTGTTCCCAGCCATTCGACATAGGGATAGTATTTTTTATTCTGAGTAACAAATTTTAATTTCTCCAAAGCTTTACCAGCCTCTATTTGGCTTAGGCCCCAAAGAAGGTTTCCCGAATAATCAAGCATTATTCTGGGATAGCGTCCAGCATCAACTAATTCCTGTATAAAGTCAGCCATTCTCCAATAACACCAAAAAAATACAGCAGCGTTATGATTATCTCCTATGCCGGGATTCTCCATCATATGTTGCAGGTTACTTATGAGGCCGGCTGTACGCAAATCCTGCCCAGCTGCTGGAATAGTAGGCTGGTGCATATGAAGAGCTAAGCCGAAAGAAGATTCTATGTTTTCTAACCGGTTGCCCGCCGGATAAATAGAGGCTCTCTTCGCGAGATTTCCTTTTTGCAAAGCCTTCGGAACTTCTGAACAGATATCGGGAAAGCCTTTAATTACTCCGTTCATTTACCCTTCTTTTATTTTCGTCTTTATCGCCTCTGCAATCTCTCAAATAGTAACTGGCACAATCCATGCTTGAAAAAATATTATCTCTTGCTTCAATGCTTTCAAGCCATCCAGGATCTATGGAATCGTTGACTAAATCTTCATACAGACGGGTAAACCTTCCTATATGCAGGCTGACTCTCTTTTGCGCATAAGCTACCATGGTGCCGGTTTTCATAATAAAAGCCCAATCGCTGGCCTGAGCCAGGAGCAGTTCCCGAGCCGCCTGATTAAGCGCCCTCTTTTGAATACTTTGCGCCTTTTTTTTAAGGCAGAAAGAAAAAGTTTCCGCGAGCTGCTGCATCCTTTCTCCGGCTTTATATAGATGGCGGTAAAGCCAATCGTTGCTACCCTCAACCCAGAATTCATTATACCCCTTATATCCCCAACTGGAAGCTGAAGGCAAAGACATTTGGTTAGTGGGATACTCATGCAAATACCCTAAAGGCGTAATCATTG